>NZ_VMMF01000027.1:0-97154 GCF_013277075.1 Streptococcus sp. 959 | reverse complement strand
TGAAATCGGAAATGTTTTACGGTTATGAGAAGTCGTTTCAGTCGCTTAAGCAATTGGAACAAGCTATTGTAGACTATATTGATTACTACAACAATAAACGAATTAAGGTAAAACTAAAAGGACTTAGCCCTGTGCAATACAGAACTAAATCCTTCGGATAAATTAATTGTCTAACTTTTTGGGGTCAGTACAATATAGTATGCGTTTTGTAATAGATAAAGAACTATACTCTTCGAAAATCTCTTCAAACCACGTCAGCTTCACCTTGCCGTAGGTATGGTTACTGACTTCGTCAGTTTCATCTACAACCTCAAAGCAGTGCTTTGAGCAATCTGCTGCTAGTTTCCTAGCTTGCTCTTTGATTTTCATTAAGTATAAGTTAGTCTTTTCTCAAGCTCGGATCTTGCAAACTCTGGACACTAGCATTGATAACTGCACCGACAATTAAAATCTTAGCGATGAGAATAAACCAGAACATCATGACCACCACGACAACGGAACTGAAAAAGCGGACGTCCACTAGGTGATTGACATAATTATTGATATAGACTGAAAAGATATTGAGTAGTAAGACCAGAGTCAACAAGACAAAGACACTACCTGGCAACACATAGCGAATTCGTCGGACCGTAACATTAGGCAGGAAATAATAAAGCATGACCAAGATAGTGAAAATCAAGGCATAGATCAAGGGGCCTGTTAGATCTTGCAAATAATCAAAGATAAGACTATCTGATTTCCAGTAGCTTTTGATAAGGTTGAGGAGCATGCGGCCAAAGACACTGAGAAAGAGGGCTAAAGCAAAGAGAATCTGCAAGCCAAAACTGACAAACAAACTCATGAGCTGACTGGAAATCATTCCACGATTTTTAGCCACTCCGTAAGCTTTATTAAAGGCTTTCTGTAGGAAATTCATGGATTTTGAAAAGGTCCAGAGAGCTGACAAAACCGCAAAACTCAATAAACCCGTTGAAGGTTGGGTCAGCACTTCTGTAATAATCTTTGCGACCACATCATACATAGTTTCCGGCAAGAATTCATTGACAACCTTTAAAAAATTAGAAACTGGAATCTGAAAATAAGGGAGGATATTGACCACCACCAAAAGCAGAGGGAAAATCGAAATCAACCAATAGTAGGCCACGGCGACGCTGGTCAACTCACTATCTGATGCTTGATAATAATGCAAAAAGGCTTTTAATAAAGGCTTGTCTATCAGCCCTTTCCACCACTTCTTCATATCATACTCCTTTATTTACAATCTTAATTAATTTCTTCTTACCAATTCCACCATATCATAAGGCAGGGTATTGGCAGCTTCCTTCAAGGAATAGTTCTCTAAGTTATTGACATTTTGTCGCAACTTCTTGGCATACTTGGTCGTAATCAATCGTTTTTCTTCGTATTCGAAAATCAACTTGCGCTCCAAATAATAGCCTCTCAGCATTTCATCGATATTGTTGGGTTTGACACGATTGATAACCCGTTCGACAAAGGCACCACTGGTGATGATAGCTGTTTCACGGAGACGAGAATCCTGCATGAAGCTAATTAAGGAACTCTTATAAACTCCTTTTAGATTCTCCAAACTTTCGATAATCATCTCTGTATTTTCTAGATAGAGCTCTGCAATTTGGTCATAGTCAAGGGCTCTGAGTTTCTGTGATTCTTCATTTTTCCAACTACGGAAGGTCTTGCCAAATGTAAAGACTTCGTGAAGGAGAAAACGTAAAATCCGCAAGGAAACAAGGAAATAATAGGTCAATCGTGAAGCAAACTTGCGATTGATGCTTTGTTCCATGTTTTTCAAATAACGTTGGTAGACCCGATAAGCACGCTCACTCATCTTGCCTTCCTCGTAAGCTTGTTCCAGACCATCACTTTCAATACTGAGGATAAGAAGTTTCAAGGCCTCCCAGTCCTCTTGTTCACCCTTGTTTTCTTGACTCAGGATAAGGTTCTCTATTCGTCCATGGTAATTGTCAATAGCCGCATAGAGGGGAAGTTTATTTTTTGTGTCTTCCAACTCTTTTTCCAACTCTAACGTTACTTCATTTAAAATGGCGATATGCATGAGATAATCCTTGCTTTCTTCCTGTTCATCAGAAAGATGAGGTAAGACCAAGAGGCCTGTTAAAAAACTTAAAAGCGTAACACCTGCGACAAGGAAAAGTAAGAGAGGATACTCTTGCTCTAAATCACTTGGTATCAGAAGAATTGTAGCAATCGACACCGTTCCCTTGACGCCTGAGAAGGTCAAGAGAAGCATATCCTTCATATACTTATTCAGTTTTTTCTTGAGGCGTCGGGTCCTATAAGCATAATAGCCATAGATCATGACAAAACGAATGGCAAAGAGGACAAAGGTCAGGGCGACAAGAGATAGCAATAAAAGTAAGGGATTATAGATTGGATTGGTTAAAATAGGCTCTGCTATCATTTCCAACTCCATCCCTAAAATCACAAAGACAGAACCATTGAGCATAAAATTCACTGTATGCCAAACCGTCTCGGTCACCGTATCCACTTGGGCTTCGAGGAGCGTAATTTTCTTAAAACGGCTTGCCTTTAAAATCCCCGCAACCACAACGGCAATAATCCCTGAAACATGGACTTCTTCTGCCAGAAAGAAGGTCACCAGAGGCAAACTCAATTCTAATAAAAGTTCACTGGCAATATCCGTTGCGCGCACACTTAGCAAGAAGGTATGGAGGAAACGGTTGGTCATGGCTGTTAAAAAGCCAATCAGAAAACCGCCTAGAATTGAAAAGATGAGCGAACTACTAGCTTGCCCAAAGGAAAAGACTCCTGTCGTCCAAGCTGTCAAAGCTACCTGAAAGGCAACCAAGCCCGAAGCATCATTCAAGAGTCCTTCACCCTTAAGAATATTGGACACACGCTTAGGAAAGCTAAACCGCTCAGAAAGAGAGGCAAAGGCAACCAAGTCCGTAGGGCCAAGGGCTGCCCCAACAGCCAAGCAAGCCGCCAAGGGAAGGCTGAGCCAAAGAAGATGGGCCAAGCCACCCAAACTCAGGGTCGAGATAAAAATCACTGGAAAAATGAGATAGACAATGATTCGCCAGTGTTTTAAAATAGCCGTAATATCCGCTTCTTCGGATTCTCGGAAAAGCAAGGGCCCGATAACCAGGGCCAAAAACAACTCCGTATTGAGGTGAAAGTCAGTATTGGGTAAAAAGAGACCAATCACGATTCCCAAAAGAATCTGCACCAAAGGGAGAGGCAAAAAGGGCAGGAGCTTATTGGTTGTACTTGAGACAATCAAGACCAGTAAAAATAGGATGAGGTAAATCAGTAATTCCACGCAATTCCTCCTTAATCTTTTTTACAACAGGATTCAAATATCTCCTTCTGCTCTTTGATTTTTTGGTCAATCTTGGAACAGTCTTTGTGCTCAATTTTTCTCTGGCACCGTTCCATCTCAAGAGCAACTAATTTTTTCTTGATTTTAAGCATTTTTTTGCTCATATGCGCTTGGTCTAGCACGCCCACCGCTCGTTCGTGGTGGGTTGACTCAACAAAATTCTGGCGCATGGCATCCAGCTTTTCACGTAGGTATTGTTTATCCATGTCTATATCTCTCTAATTTTTCAATCATCACTAAAAATGGCGGGTTATTAACTTGGTTCAGGGTTCGGTAAATGGTAGCTGTATACTCTTGTTGATTCAACCAGCTAACAAAATCCAAGACAGCGTCTCGCTCAATATCTCCTCCCTCATGACTATAGTAGATCATAATGGCAATCCGTCCACCTTTGACAAGTAAGCCACACAGCTTTTCTAAGGCTTCAATAGTTGTCTGAGGCTTGGTAATGACGGACTTATCGGCCGACGGCAGATAACCCAGATTAAAAATTCCTGCTTTGGCTTCTGTCACAAACTGGTCCAGAGTCTCATGGCCTTGCAATATTAACTGGGCATTTGTCATTCCAGCCTGGTCCAAACGCTCTTGGGTCTTTTCCAAGGCTTGTTCCTGAATATCAAAGGCATAGACTTGCTTGGCTAACTTAGCTAGAAAGAGAGTATCATGACCATTTCCCATAGTCGCATCCACTACGATATCCTCTTTTGTCACTACCTCAGCCAAAAAATCATGTGCCATCTCAAGTGGTCTTTTCATTATTAAACTCCTGTTTTACAGCCTTACATCCTTGAACGCTTCCACGACGTCGCATCTCCATCTCAATAGCATTTAGCACTTCCCATTTATTGAGGCTCCACATAGGCCCAATCAGCATATCCCTGGGAGCATCTCCTGTGATTCGGTGGATGACGATATGCTTGGGAATGATTTCCAGTTGGTCACAGATGACCTTAACATATTCGTCCTGGCTCATCAACCGCAAACGTCCCTCGTGGTAATCTCGTTGCATACGCGTATTGGTCATGAGGTGAAGCAAGTGCAGTTTAATTCCTTGAATATCGTTATCCGTAACACAGCGGCGGACATTTTCAATCATCATCTCATGTGTTTCACCAGGAAGTCCATTGATCAGATGGGAAACAATCTCAATCTTGGGATACTTTCTCAAACGCTTGACCGTCTCCACGTACAACTCATAAGAGTGGGCACGGTTAATCAGGTCAGAGGTTGTTTCATAAGTGGTCTGCAAGCCCAATTCTACCGTCACATGCATACGCTCCGATAACTCAGCCAAATATTCAATAGTTTCGTCTGGTAAACAGTCTGGCCGCGTTCCGATATTGATTCCTACTACACCTGGCTCGTTGATAGCCTGCTCATAACGTTCTCGGATGACTTCCACCTTTTCATGGGTATTGGTAAAATTTTGAAAATAAACCAAATACTTCTGAACATCTGGCCACTTACGGTGCATAAAGTCAATTTCCTTATAAAATTGCTCACGGATAGGCGCATCTGGTGCTACGATAGCATCTCCAGACCCTGAAACCGTACAAAAAGTACAACCCCCATGAGCCACCGTTCCATCACGATTGGGACAGTCAAATCCTGCATCAATAGGGACTTTAAAGGTCTTTTCTCCAAAGAGTTTTCGGTAATAATCATTCAAGGTATTATAAGATTTCATAACTTTCATTATAACAAAAATCACCCACAATCTCAAAAACCTGACTTTCCTATAAATTCCTCTGTTTCTCGTTTCCATTAGCCTTTTTTTATGATACAATATGGGTATGATTTTAATGAAATTAGCATCTATTTTATTATTGATACTGACCTTAGTCGTCTGCATTATCATAACCAAACTTTTTAGATTAAAAAAACTAGGACGAAACTTTGCGGATTTGGCTTTTCCAGTTTTAATATTTGAGTATTACTTAATTACAGCTAAAACCTTTACCCATAATTTCCTCCCTAGACTGGGTCTAGCCCTCTCCCTCCTAGCTATTCTTCTCGTCTTTTTCTTCCTTTTGAAAAAACGTAGCTTTTACTATCCTAAATTCATCAAATTCTTCTGGCGTGCAGGATTCTTAGTGATCCTTATCATGTATATCGAGATGATAGTTGAATTGTTCTTAATGAAATAATCGAATCCCTAAACATTTTCTAGGGATTTTTGCTTTCTCTACAAAATAGGATAGACAATAACACTATACAATTTTATACAAAGAAAATCCCTTAGAAACTTATATTCCAAGGGATTTATCTTCTATCTAAGACAAGAACTTCTCTCTAATCTTTAACGATAAAGAAGATATCAAAATTTCTAGTCTTCTTTTTTACCTTTAGTGGCTACTAATCCCGCACTTAAACCAAGAAGAGCTAAACCTGCTACTGCTGCTTGTTCTGCCTCTGTTCCAGTGTTTGGCAAGTGATTCTTTTCATCTTGCTGGGCTTCAACTGAACGTGAGCTCACTTGTTTTACATCCGTTTTCTCAGTTGCTACTTGTTGTTTCATAGTTTCTTTAGCTTCTGGTTTTTGAACATCTTGATCTTGTAGAACAGACTTGCTAGCTTCCTGAGGAGCTGGTTTAAGCTTTTCTTGAGAAGCTGATTTTGTATCCTTTATAGCTGTACCAACCTCTACAATACGGTCCTGAGCTATAACTTTATCATAGCTTTCTTTCTCAGTTCTCTTGCCATTTTCTACTTCAATCAAGTGAATACGGAGACCTTGTCTTCCTTCTTGGAGGATACGAGTTTCACCTACAGATAACTTGTCAGACTTACGCTCCTGGATTTGGAAGCCAACTGCCTCTTCCTCAACTATAAGCTCTGGTCTGTTGAAAACTAGAGTATTGAATTCGTCCTCTGTAAGAGCGGTTCCTGGTTTAGTTCCGACAACGACAATGCGATTTGTTGGAGACTCTAGCACTTCATGGAGTTTTTCTTCCTTACTTCCATCAGAATTAATGCTTGTAAAGGTACGTTCCTTACCGACTTTTCCTTCTTGTTCTACACGAGTTTCACCAAGATAAAGCCTTGAATCTTTTTTCTCAACTGTCTTGTAGGCCAAATCTTGTTCAACAACTTCTAATTTTGGTAAGTCCTCTTGCACCGCAGCAACGGTCTTCGCAGAAACTGGTTTTTCTTTAGTCAACTGGATACGGTATTCCTTGACTTGTTTTCCACTCTCTGAAACTAGGCGAACAAGTACTGGAAGGCTATCATCTCCACCATCTACAACTGTTGAAGCAACCTGATTTGTAGTTGCAACAGAGACTTTTGGACGTTGACCTTTATAGGTGATTTGATAGTTTTGACGATTTTCAGTAAAATCTGGAAGTTCTTTTCCATCTACAAGAATCTTCGCTTGAGTGCTTTCTTGAGGCAATTCGCTCGGTGCAAGGAAGGACATTTCAATCATCGCAACACCGCTCTTGTCCGCCTTACGCTCCATGCGCCATCTCATAGCTTTGGCTTTCACCTCTTTAAATGTCACATTAATTTCATCACCCGCTTCGATATCTTTATTCGCATGATACGGAACAGCAATCCAATTTTCTGGATTATTAAATGGATGATCTGTTTCGTAAGCTTGGTAATTTGAATAATAAGTTGGCACTTCAAAGTCTGGACCAATATAGCGTTCCAAAACGAGTTTAGCTGGTGCATCTGTACCACTATCTGCAAAGAACTGGAGTTTGGCTTGTGCAACAGTCCGTTCTACAATCTTACCCTTTTCACGGAAAATGACCCCTGCTGACACTTCTGGATTAGTGGACGGTCTTGCAGACCAGTTTGTCCAACGACGATTTTCTGAATGATCCCCATCATTGATATAGTCTACACGGTCATGAGAACTATCGTCAATATCGTTGGTTGCTGAAGCAAAGGCCTGATTCCCATTTTCATCATAATCAGGGTTCTCTGAGAGAACCTCCCCAAGTTTATCTGTCACTCGTACAGAGAACTCAGTAGTAAGATCGCTACCAAGAACACGGCCTCGAACGATAAATTGACCTGCTTTTGTTAGATTTTCTGCAGGAACTTCTTCCCATTCAACTGCTAGGTCTTTTATTTCGTAGCCGTCTTTACCTGTGAAGTAAACCGGAACCTTAGTCGGCAATTCGAGTGCTTGACCTACTTGTAGCAAGCGAGATTGTTTGACCGCAGCAACTGGTTTACGAGAGAGCAAGTCTTTATTGCTTGTAAAGTGCAGACGGTATTCTCCTAGAATGTCGCCATTTTCAGCTTTAGCGATGACACGAACTGGCTCACCTTCACGAACGCTTGGAACGACGGTAGCGAGACCATTATTGCTAACACTTGCTGTTACTGCAGGAACTTTTCCATCTACAGACTCAAGATAGTAGTCTGCCAAATCAGGGTTAAAGTTTACTAAATCTTTGCCATCAACTTGGATTCTTGTTTGTCCTTGTTTGGCTGGCGCAACTTGTTTGGCAAAAATCTGTACTTCTGTGATAGAAGTTCCACGCTTATTGTCTGCTTTAACCATGCGAATACGAACAGCATAGGTTTCAACTTTATCAAAGCTAAAGTGGTTCATTTCTCCAGCCTTGAGTTGAGCAGGGGCTTTTAGATTAGTAACTGGTTTCCAGTTAGCAGGATCATTAAAGACATGATTTTCGCCGCTTACAAAGCTAGGATTTTTAGGAGATTTTGGAACCGTTTTACCAACATAATACTCAATCACATAAGACTTAGGAGCACCCACTCCGTGGTCTTCATGGAATCCAACACTTAAGTTATCAACTGATCGTTTGCTCAAGATACCTGAATCTCCAAACAGAACACCGACTGAAGCTTCTGGATTACTACGATTCCAGTTTGTCCAACGATTGGCTGGTCGATCATTAAAGGAAATCAATTTATCGTTGACATTTGAAACAGGATCGGTCGGATTTGAGTCTGAAGCAAAGGCAAGTGGTAATTCTGAACCGGTCCATTGGTCAGAAATGTTTGCTCCTTGCTCAGTCTGAGCAGATACGCGAACATGGAGTTTAGTTGTTAATTGCGTACCTTCTAGGCGACCATTAACTGTAAAGACACCTTCCTTGGCATATTGAGCTGGACGAACCGCATCCCATGCAACCTTGGCTGATGAAACGTGACCATTTGAATCATATGTACGAACGCTTTCTGGTAATTGTGGTGCTTCTGCGATTGGAGTTGTCACACTGACTTCTTCAACTGAGACGATGCCTTCTACAGATACTTTAGCACGCGCTTCCAAGTCAAGGCCTTCAACTTTACCTAACACTTCAAAGCTTTGATAGTGATCTAGTTTTTCTTTCGGAATAGCTTGCCAAGTTACTTTGTGAGCTTTAGGGAAACCTTTGTCATACTCAACCGTTACTGTTGACGGAAGAGTAGGTTCTTGGTGTAAATCTGTCACTACATTTACAGGACGAATAGATTTCGCAATCTTCTTCTCAGTATTGGCTTGAATAGTGAGATTAACCTGGCCTTCAGCACCCTCATATACAGCTTTGAGAGCGACTACTCCTGGTCTATGAAGTTCAAGCATTCCCTTACGGACTGCAACTTCCCCTTCACCACTTGTAGAGAAGGTCACCTTATCAGCTGGTAATACAGCTTGCGTTCCGTCTTGATAGTGAGCAAGAACAGACAATTTCACTGTTTGATCTTCTTTAAGGCCGTCAGCTTGCTCCACTTGCAAGCTCAAATGGTCAATTTTTGGTGCTTCTT
Organism: Streptococcus sp. 959; assembly: GCF_013277075.1. Taxonomy (GTDB): domain Bacteria; phylum Bacillota; class Bacilli; order Lactobacillales; family Streptococcaceae; genus Streptococcus; species Streptococcus pseudopneumoniae_C. The sequence continues at coordinate 88,039 of NZ_VMMF01000027.1, read as the reverse complement.
CTAGGAATTGGATTGCATAGGTTTGAAGAGGGCCACCATCTTTTGGCTGAACAAAGATGCTTGCGCGCATAACGTTTGCTGTACTGGCTTGAAGGACTGTAACATCAGCATTTTCAGCACTTGCTACGACTTCTGGCAAGGATGCACCGTAAGCAAGAGTTCGGTATTGCATTGGATTTTGACTAGTAAGACCAGTGACAGCTTCGCCACCAACCGTTACAGTTGGTTCTACAGGTGTTGTAGCATTTCCTTCTTCTACAGCAAGAGTTGCATGAATAGTTTCACCAGCTAACTGACCAGTCATTTGAATACGTGATCCTGGGACTGAAAGTTTGGCTTTATCTGCTTCTGCAATCTCCCAGCTATCTACTTCATACTCTTGTACACTTCCATCGGTTACAAGTATTGACACATATTTATCTACAATGTTCAAGTTAGCTCCAGGAGCAACACGTTTAACTGTTGGTAGTTCTTTCGCAATTGCTAGAACCTCGACACGCGCCTCTACCTCACGTCCATTTGCTGTACCTTTAGCAGTCACAACTCCTGCTTGACTAACATCGACTTGAGACCAAGTTACTGGATGTTTTTCACGACTACCATCGCTGTATACAAAACCTACCGTCTTCGGCATTTTTGGATCTTTTCCTAGCAATGTACGAACTTTTGCTACTTCTGTACCCAAAACAGTCTTTTCTTGTCCTTCTTTTTTACCAGTAAAGACAGTCACTTGGTCAGATTTCAAGAGATCAGAATGAGCAGTAAGGATGAATTTTCCTGCTTGCTCGGTCGATTTTACAATGGCAACACCTTTACCATTAAAGGCTTTACGAATCCATGAACCATCGGATTGCTCTTTGAAACGTTCACGGCTGGCTTGTTCTCCGTTATCGACACCAACAAGCTGACCTTGACCATGCAATTGGAAACGAACCATATTATTAGCGGTTGGAACTAGATGTCCTTTGCTGTCTACAATCTCATAATAGATATAAGTCAAATCTTTACCATCTGCCGCGATTGCTTGTTCTTCTTTGATGAGACGAACAGCTGCTGGTTTGCCAGCAGTTGTGATCTTATCTCGAGCAATTTCCTTGCCAGATTCATCACGAGCTATTGCTTCCAAGGTACCTGGTTTATAAGCAACTTTCCATTCAAGATACAATTCATTAGCATTGGCACCTTCTTGGTAAGTGCGTCCATCGCTAGTTTGTTTTTTAGTAAAGGTCTTCTGTCCTAGGGATTCACCATTCAACAATAGCTCCACACTTGCAGCGTTAGAGTAGGCACGAACTGGAATTTTACCATCTGCATCAGCTACATTATCTTTTAGAGTTGGGTCTTCCCAGTTCCAGTGAGGAAGTAGGTGAACCATCGGTTTTTTCTGAGCAGATACCCATTGACTCTGGTAAAGATAAAAATCATTTTTTGGAATACCAGCAGTATCTACAATACCAAAATAAGAACTTTTGACTGGTGTATGATTTTGATTGTGCCATGGCGTAGGCTCACCAATATAGTCAGTACCAGTCCAAATAAACTGTCCAGCATAGCCAGCATTGTCACGGTCAAAAGTCCATGAAGCTGTTGCTGTTTTACCCCAACCAACACGATCATTTCCATAATCAGACTGCTCATAGTTACGATAGTCTTGATTACTGTGTACCAATTCACGCTCTGGACGATAATAACTTCCACGAGTACGAGTAGCTGAGGAGGTCTCTGAACCATAAATCAACCACTTTGGATGCTTAGCTCTAAGAACTTTGTAGTTATCTTCTGAGTAGTTAAATCCAACCGCATCCAGTTCATCAGCAATTTTCTCATGCCCTCCGCTACCATTACCAAAACGGAACTTATCAGCCCCCATAGTCACATAACGAGTCTTATCAACATCCTTGATTACTTTAACCAAACGTTTAACAGTAGCTAGAGAATGAGGATCGCCATTAGCTTCTCCAATCTCATTTCCTATAGACCACATAAAGACAGCTGGGTTATTTTTGTCTCTTTCTACCATGGTACGTAGATCGTAATCTGACCATTTTTCCCCTTTTTTAGCTTCAGGGTGAGTTGCATCTTTTTCAAAGAAACGACCATAGTCGTATGGTTTCTTACCTCCATACCAAGTGTCAAAAGCTTCTTCCTGAACCAATAAACCAAGTTCAGCTGCAATCTGTAGTGTTTGAGGACTTGCTGGATTATGGGTTGTACGAATTGAATTCACTCCCATATCCTTCATCTGTTTCAGACGGCGATATTCAGCCTTGTAGTTCTCCTCCGCACCCAATGCTCCATGATCGTGGTGCAATGAAACTCCATGGAACTTGATGTGTTCACCGTTCAAAGAGAATCCTTTATCTGGAGTCCAGTTATAGTAACGATAACCAAATAAATCCTTCCTAGCATCTACAAGCTGTCCATCTTTGTAAACACGAGTTACCATCTCATATAAAGCAGGTTTATCAGATGACACTGTCCACAATTTAGGTTTTTCAACCTCTAATGCTGATTCCAAATGAATTGTTTCTCTAGCTTTTAGAGTTTTACTCTCAGTTCGAACAAGTTCTGTAACTGCCTGACCACCCCGTTCAAAAATTTGATACTCTGCTACGAGCTCATGATCCTTATCATCTGTATTAACGATTTTACTGCTCACATGAGTCTCAACCTTACCATTTTGTTGGTCTTCAAGTTTTGGAGTTAAGATAGTTGTACCATTTTTCTCAACATGAACCTTATCTGTCACTTGTAAGTTAACATCACGATAGATACCACTTCCTGAATACCAACGACTACTTGGCTGTTTATTTACTGCATGAACAGAAATAACATTCTCTCTTCCATCCTTATAAAGATAATTGGTAATGTCATATGAAAATTGATTGTAACCATTTGGATAGTGACCAACTAACTGACCATTAACAAATACTTGAGAATCCATGTAAACCCCATCAAAGGTCACACGGACATCTTTATTTAAATCTTTTTCGTCTAACTTAAAGGTTTTACGATACCATCCATCTCCACCATTCAGTTGGCCTCCTTCATTTTGAGATGGTGAATCATGATCAAAATCAAAATGAATACTCCAGTCATGAGGAAGATCCATTTTTTTCCATGAAGTAATATCTGCGTCTGGTTTAACAGCCTCTTTAGCATTGGCATTTAGCTTAAAGTGCCAATTTTGATTGAAAGAAATGTTTCTATCTTCAATTAACTTATCAACAACTTCATTTGCAGCAGATTTGAATTCCTTCTTATCTTTTGAAACAGAAGGATCTTGTAATTCCGCTTTATTTGTTTCTTCAGCTACCTTCGTTTCTTCTATCCTACTTTTCACTTCAGTCTTACCTTCTTCTAAAGGAAACTCTTTATTATCAGCAACTGTAACTGGGGACTGATCTGCATGAGTTTGGTCAGAGACACCTGTAGCATCTGCATTATCCTTAAGAGGCACATTATCCGTTTGTTCACTTGATTTTTCCGCAACCATCACTTTAGATGTCTTTTCACTCTCTTCTTTATTTTCAGAATCATCATTCTGCTTACTTATTGAAATTAGTTCATTAGTATTTTCATTCGCATAAGCAGAAGAAGCTAGACTAAGGCTTGATCCTAATAACAGCACACAGCTTCCTATGAGCACTGAGCAAGCACCGACTGAAAATTTTCGAATACTATAAACGCTCTTTTTGTTCCAATTACCTTTTTGCATGGAATCCTCCTTTTTTAGTAACCGCTTTCATCTTTCTAAAAGCAAGCTCCTTATTATAATTATCTTATAATACAATTTTATAACCAATAAAAAATTTGTCAATCTTATACAAATAAAAACAATATTTTTGATTGTTTTTTATAAAAATTAGAGAATTTCCAGAGAGAATCGGAGTTTTTATTATTATAATTATGATGTTATACTTTTTCTTGGAATTCTAAAATGGAATAGCTTTTTACTATCTCAAACAAAAAAAATTTATTTTATCTTAGCCTAATTTAAAATCAAAAAGTAAGCTAGAAATAATCTGTTACCACCAAAAATTCTTTCTTACATTTTTAGACATAGAAAAAGATCCAACAAATATTTCAGTTAGATCCTGACTTTATTCACTCTTCCTTCTTATTTTCCTTCTTTATCCGGAAATAGATAACCAATACCTACACAAGCTAGCACACCTGCACCAATCACCAGGCTACTTGAAATTGGCAACAGATCCAAAATTGCATTCGCAATGATAAAAGCAATAATTAAACACATGATACTAGCCTTGTAGTCTTTTTTCAAAAGATTCTCTAGAGTGAAAAAGAGGAACAAGCCTACCGGAATCAGGGACCATAGGTTGATATCCAAACTTGGCCAGCCAACAGAACCAAAATACAATACTGTCGCTGCTGCTACTAAAAATATAATCCCCAATAATTTTTTCATTTGTTTATCTCCAATTTCTTTTTTAGGAAGTTAAGTTATCTGATAGTGACCTCACGTCCCTTATAAAAATCATTTTAGCAGAAGTCAGTTTCAAGAACAAGTTCTTTTGCCTATCTGGTCTCTATCTCGGTCTAAGTGGTTGAATAATAGCGATAAATAAGGACACAGGTGAAAAGCTTCCTTCCAAATAAAAAAGAATTAAGCAACCAAACGCTACTTAATTCCTTGAAATTATCTCATTACCTCTATTAGCCTTTAAATTTTGATAGACTCTATTTTCTAATAAATATGATCAATATTTGTCAATACTAACCCTTTCAATCAATTTATTAGTTATCTAAACTAAGTCTATTAATAAATCCAAAAAGGGTATCAATAGTAAAGTAAACTAAATAATTGAGTTATAGATGGCTATTTTCACAAAATTATTTCATCACCACACTATCTAATCTCAGTAAACAAACCATATTTCTATAGCTTTTGTCCTAATCTTGATCTTTTTTCTTCAATCCAAGAAATGCACCTACAGTAAACATTATTCCGGCAACTAATGACGTGAAGACTTCGCTAACTGTTCCGGTTTTTGGCAACCTATCATTGTTAGTAGTTGATTTACTATCAATATTGGTATGTTTATTAGCTATGTTCTCTGGTTCATTAAGATAAACTTCCTTCTTATTTTCAAAGTTTTTATCATTTTCATCAGGAACTGTAACTTTGACATCCTCAGTTGAATCAGATCTTTGACTTTCATCTAATTGACTATAATTTACTTGTACAGGAACTGTAGCTGTGACATCCTTAGTTGAATCAGATTTTTGTGAATGATGTTCTCTTTGTAAATCCTCTTTTCTATGACTTTGATTTAATTGACTAGGATTTACCTGTGAGTTATCTTTCTTTTTGGATACATCAAAAGTAGGTTTATTTTCCCCCTCCTTTTTCTCCTCTATTTTCTTGAATACAGGTTTTATAAGGGTATCTTTTGATAGATTAATAACATAACCAGCATCTTTTTTCCCTTCGACACCATAAATTTCCCAGCCATCAAATTGATATCCTTTTTCTAATTCACCCTCATAGACAGGTAAAATGAAATCTTCTTCCGACACTATCGTTGAACTCATTTCTTTTCCATTATGAATGGTCACAGTCACCGTATGAGGTTTTAATTCACTCACCTCTCCCGTATCTTTGTTTAAAATGAATTCTTTTACGGTCGTATTTCTTGCAAAATCTTTTACAACAATCTTAATGTTTAGTGTCTTATCTGTTAGTTGTTTAATATCATCAAATGATTTGTATTCTTTTCCATTTACATAAATATGTTTGTCTTGAATCTCACCATCGAATCCATTATTTCTTTTATCATTGATGTTAAAAACTACAGATTTTCCCTTAGCATATTCGATACTAGTATTTCCTTTTGGATCAATGTTTACTTCTGGTTTAACATTATCATATAAAAATTGATAGTGTACTCCAACCGCTTTCGCATTCAAATCGCTATAGCCAGTTTGAAGATAAACATTTCCATCCATATCTGTTACCTTATCTGGAAATCCGTTTGCTTTATAGTCTTTCATTCCCCAGTCCATGATGTCACCGTCTTTAACATTAAGCTTAATGTTAAAATCTCTAGTGTTATCAATGTGTAAATCTCCGTAGATTAAATAATTATCTACAACAGATTCATTAACTCTCAACTCCCAGTTAAAACCACCCTTATCAGAAATCTTACCTCTTAAATAAAATTCTGGATTTCGTACATAAATTTTATTAAATTTAGACGGATTAAAGTAGTTCTTGTCCATTGAAAGATTTACTGGTTTTGCATCAATAAATAACGTAGAGCCATCTTCTTTTATAGCTTCTACATTGGACTTATCTTCTCCTGTGTACTCTTTACCATCCTTACCAAATAATACAAGTTTAGAAGGATCTGTTACAAGATTTCCATCTTTATCGATTGCCTCCCCTTTATCGTTCATTTTAAAGGTAAACACTTGATATTTTACAATGTTAAAGCCGTCTAAAGCCGACATTAATACGGATTGAGTACTTCTTCCATCTTCAACATTTCTACTATCAGCATAAATTATTTTTTCTGAAAGGACTCTTAGATTAGGATTGGTCTTTTGGATTTTTGCTATATCTTCCTTGTTATAGACTCCATTTCCTTCTAACATATCCGTTTTTCCAGGATTATAGGTAGTCACTTTTAGTGCATAGCCTTTTCTTAGAATAATGTTATCTTTTAACAGATATTGTTGTTTTTCTGAATCAGAATAGATTTTACCAGATTCCATGTCCGTTAAATTGTTTGGTTTGTTTTTTGAAAGATCTCCTTCTCCTAATTCTATTACATTCCCATAACTTGATGCATAGGGATATTCTGTTTTAGTTTCCTTATTTTTTTCAGGCATTCTAATTTTAGTTTCAGCTTTTATCTGATCATCATCTTTAACAAAGAATCTCATATCTCCTGCAAAAGCTAATCCATCCACAATATCATTAATATTAGCGTATAAATCAAATGTCATCGTTTTTGAGTGGGAATCATACTTGGTCGTTTTGATTTCTATAGATTTATAGTTATTTCCATAATATACCTTGGCATTTTTAGAAACATTACTTATCTTTCCAAGAATTTCAAAGTGTCCATCTTTAGACGGGCTTAGAACACCATAAATTTTTGATTTGATTTCGTCAAGTTTTTCAGTTTCATATTCTAAGGCGCTACCATCGTCATAAGCAATGATATTTCCCTTATCATCGTATTTATAATCGTATTCTTCTGTTCTCTTACCAGTTTCACTTGTAAAGTCATCAACTTCTCTAAATTTCTTTTTAATGAGTTTCTTCAAGTCTTTACTTTCAAACTCTCTAATTGTTGAAATGGCTTTATTGATAGTAAAGCTAGATTTTTCTTCGGTAGCCTCTGCATTTTCTTGATGACGTTCTACTTCAGTTGTATCTTTTTTAAGACTATCCTCTTTTCTATTTTCTAAATTTTTAAATTTAGATTCGGCAATCTCTCCAAGTTTTTGGTATTTAGATGAATCTTGATCAGGATCTACTAGATAATAGGAAATCATCCCCTTTTCATCAGCATGATCAGCAAATTTAATTCTATGAATCTTTGTGAAATTGCTAGAGCCATCTAGTGCAATGACTTCAATGATTTTTCCTCTTAAATCTCCTGCACCATTAATTTCATAAATGGTATTTCCGTCTTTGTCAAGTTTCCTATTTCGTCCTTGACCCTCACCTGCGTAAGTTACTTCAAGATTTTTCTCAACTTCTCCATCTTCATTAACCAGAGCGGCGCCGGCATACCAAACTTCGTTTGCAATCTCGTCAAATTTTTCAGGATGTTCTTTTTGATCTCTCGCAAATAGGGTTTCATTCTTGTATTGATCTTTTACCTTGTGATAAGTATCCTTTGTAATCAGCTTAATTTTTTCAGGATTTGAAAAATCAACCGAAACAATCTTAGGGGCTGTGTTATCAATTTTTACAGGAATATAGGAAACCTGCCATGGGTAATCTTTAGTTAATCTATATTTAAATTTATAGAAATATTGACCTTCCGCAATTGGTTCAAATTGACCTCTTATCTTAGTAGCAGGATCTTGGTTATTCTTACTTTCTGGTGCATTTTCTTCTCTACCTCTAGGGTTATAGATGAGTCCATCCCATTTCAAGTCGCCCCAAACTTTTAGCTTTGAAGATTTGATTCCCTTTGCATCATTTCTTTTAGAGTTTAAAATTCCTTTAACAAAGTGTTCTCTCGAAATGACTTTTAAGTCAATTTGATTTTCTCCCTCTTTATTTGTATTTACTATTGAAATCATTCCTTCTTCTGCACTTCTTAATACAAGTGGAGAAGGTGTTAATCCTCTCTCAAGTTGAGCATCTTGAGGATTTCCATTTGAATCTAAAGGATAAATTTTAGCAATATTAGAACCACTTGATGATGGTGCGTTGATCCCTTCGTTATTGAAAGCAAATAATTCTGGATTTTGATCTAGGGATGTTGTATTTTTATCTTTTCTATTTTGTATAACTCCTGCTGGATTAAATTTATCTATACCATGTTCTCCACCAATTCCCTTATTTAAGGTTCCTGGAATTTTTGGTTTACCATCATCATCATAACCTTCCATTGTTTTTGATTTTGAACCCTCTTCCCAGGCCCATTTATCAAGGATTGGTTCCTTGTTCCAATCCCCAGCAAATCCCATTAGAGGCATCGATAAAGAAGGTTGGAAATTTGTTTTCTTACCATTGGAGTTTAGAGCTTCCATTTCTTCCACAGACTCAAAATGAATAAATGATTCTACAAATTTATTTTTGTTTTTAGCCTCTCCAACATTTATAACCGCATTCAAATCAAAGCTAGAATTTGCTCCTATAGTGAAAGTGTCATGCTCAAATGTAATATTTGCTCCTTTGACTTTTTCTGGGTGAATTTCTGGAACAATTTGCTTCCCATCTGGTGATTTTTCGTCTTTGTATGTTTCATCCAGTTTGAGTCTATCAGTTAGAGCATCTGTAGTTACCGCTGATGCTGAAACTTTAAAGGTTAAAGGTCTGTTTGATGTATTGTGAAGCTTAATTGTAAAGTATTTTTTATCTCCTTTTATTTCTTTAAGAGAAATAGAACCATAAGAGTTTACCAAACCTTTAGAATCCGTGTTTTTAAAAGTAGCTACAACTTCATTTCTCAAAGCATTAGCAACATTAATTAAGCCTGCTCCCTGTTGTCTAGGTGATGCAAAGTATTGACTTTTTTCTTTCCAAGACGTTGCATCCATCATAGGCCGTGCAGTATTTTGTAGGGCTATTTTTGTAAGACTTGTAAGATCTATTTTGTCATCTCCCTTAAGATTTTTCAAGGCAGGTCTTTCAAGCATTTCCTTTAACTTTGGTCTAATCAAAACAGTAGAAGCTGCCACGATTGGAGTTGCCATACTAGTCCCTGACATATAACCATAAGTTGATTTCCCATTGATAACATTGAGAGTGGATTTAATATTTTTACCTGGTGCTGAGACATCAGGCTTTAAAAGTAAATCTGTTCTCGGTCCCCAAGATGTGGATCCTGCTGGAACGATGACATCTTCTTTATACAATTCTTTGTCTGTGTCAGGTGCAAACTTAAAGTCAATCTCTTTTTCGTCACCTACATTCGGTTTATTAGAATTATAGCTGGCCATATCAATTGGATAGTATTGCTCCAATTTATCTTTGAAATCTTCCTTACTATTTCTTTTAACCTCAGTTTTTTTATCAGGATTAATCATGTTCCATAGCTTTACACCATCATCTCCTGAAATTGAAAATACTTGACTTTTAGTCCCTTCATCCGCTTCATATCCCATGGCTGGAAGCTCTGTCCAATTATCTCTATTGTAGTAATTGACAGTATTTACAACCATAATGGCGCGTGCGCCCTTATCCGTTGCTCTTTTAAAAGCATCTTTTAAATCCTTGGTATAAATTCGATCCATTACTGCAATTTTGCCCTTAAGATCCAATCCTATCAAATCTTTGTCTTGACCTTTGCCTATATATACAAAGTTTAATTTACTAGGAGCTTTTGAACCGTCTTCATTTGTTGTGATTTTATTCTTATCGAAAAAGGCCCCTATATTTCTGTATTTAAAATTTTCTCCACCTATGTTGACTTTATCAAACTCAACTGTCTGATTTTTAGCAGAAGCGACCGCTATCGCATCTTCATGTGCTGCAGTTCGCGTTACATTTCCAGTGTCGGTCATTTTCAGATTATTATTTGCCACTAAATCCCATGAAGAACTTGAAGCAGAAGTCGCATAGTTACCCGTAGCTACAACCATTGGAATGCCTGCTTTTCTTAACGCTCTAATAGCTTCCCAATATTTCTCACCTACAAGACCTGTTCCTGTAAAGCCAGATGATACCGAAACAACATCGACATTGTGTTTGATCGAATCTTCAATAGCATGAAACATTGTTTCATCTCCTGCGAAGCCAGATCCTGCGTCAGAGTACATTTTATAAGAGAAGATCTGTGCATTAGGAGCAATTCCATCTATTCCGTTAAAGTTTTTAATATCTTTTTCAGTATCATTTCCCGCAAGAATCCCTGCAATATGCATTCCATGTGGATCAAAATAATCGCTTCCATCATCAGCTTTTTCTACAGTGATTTTACCACCATTATAATAATTGAAAGCATGAGGGATTTTATCACTCAACCAGAAATTTTTATCAGTACCTTTTAAGTCTTCTTTTTTGAATTTCATTGAGCCTTTAGCATCATCATCAATCCTCATGGCCTTATGCCTATAGTCTGTCCCGGTATCGATATTTGAAATGACCATACCTCTACCATCAAAATTTTTACCAAATGGAGCATTGATAGATTTTAGGTAATCAATTGCCTCTTCAACTCCAATTTCCTTTCTAGCATGATTCATCATTGGCTGGACTTTTTGTGATCGTTCAACCGATGAGATACCTTCTATTAGTTTAATTTTGTCCAGATTATCTGGAGTTGTTTCTATTGCAACACCATTAAAAACCGTATCATAAGTATATAAAACTTTTGTATCCTTAAGATTGGATAATTCCTTGATTGCTTTTTCTCCAGATTCTTTATCTTTAAATTCAGCAATATAGACAAGTTTATCCTCTTTTTGGGGACTTTCTGGGTCTTTACTTGCAGACGAGTCCACTTTATCTTCTTTGGATTGATTGGAATCTTCTTTGATTTTTTCTTCTTCATTGCTAGTGTTATTGTCTATTACAGGATTTTTACTAACAACTTCTTTTTCCTCAATAATTGTTGTTTTCTTTTCTTCAGTATCCTTTGAAGTTTCTATAGCATTATGAATATCTTCAAGTTTTTCTTTATTTTCGTTTTGTTTACCTACTACTTTTTCTTTATCAGATATTTTTAAAGAATCTTCAGAATTAGGTGTATCTGCTAGGATTACCTCATTAGGGACATATGCTGCTAAAATAACTGCAGCTGTGGTTAATGACAATACTGTACTTTTTTTCATTTTAATTCCTTACATATTTATTTAACTTCCAATAGATAGAAAACTTTAACTTTGCTAGCCTTTGTTATAAAAAGTTTTACTAAGTATTATCTAGGAAATAGAGTAGTGCATTTATATATAATTGTTAACTCTCTGAAAATAGTATATCAATTAAAAAAATTTAAGTCAAGAAAAATTAACATGCATTAATTTATTTTTTAATACGTATTAAAAATAAGATTAAGTCAAAAAAATTCGTAGTTAACTGGGATACATTATAAGCACATTCACACCATCAAAAATAGTAGCAATCAACTTAAAGCACTAGCAACATCACAAAGTCAAACATCATTGATGAAATATCAGCGCTATTAAACAATATAAATAACCGCTAAGAATAAGGCTTAACGGTTATTTATATATAAATTTTTCAGATATTCGGGCATTTATTCACCTAGGAGCTAAACTTTACGAGTGCCTTGCTCTACCAACTGATACTCAATGAAAATCAAAAAGCAAACTAGGAAGCTAGCCGCAGGTTGCTAAAAGCACTGCTTTTAGGTTGTAGATAGAACTGACGAAGTCAGCTCAAAGCACTGCTTTGAGGTTGTGGATAGAACTGACGAAGTCAGTCACATATATACGGCAAGGCGAAGCTGACGTGGTTTGAAGAGATTTTCGAAGAGTATAAGCTAAATCGGCGATTACACTTACAATATAGCACTCTGAGAATAAATGTCAAGGAATTTTCTTCTCTATTAGAAAAAGCCTGTCCTGAGACAAGGCTTTGAGTTTCTTCATCTTAGGACCCAGCACTTTCATAAGAATCCAAGCCCCTGTCCCAGAGTTTAAGGGAAATACCAAAAAAGACAAGGGAAATCAACATCAAACCTCCGATGTTAAAGATTACATCCTTGTCCTGCAAGAAATAGCTGGCAGGATAGTAGGCCGTAAAGGCAAAAGGCACGATAAAGCTAATCAACCAACGAAGAAATGAATTGTAAATGGAAATTGGATACTTGGCAAAATCATTAAACATATAGAAAATGTAGATCATGGCGCCTGACTGCTTGGTCCAAAAAGCAATACTGGCTGTCGCAATTTTCAAGGAAGTATAAATCAAGGTCGCAAATGGTATGCAGACTAGGAAAAGCAGGAATTTTGGAAGAGTCCAAGCAATACTAGTCACTGTTGTTCCCAGTAGGATCCCACCGACCAAGAGTTCTCCCAAGGCATCAATCTGAAAGGTCTCAACTAAAATATGAAAGAGAGGATTGATAGGACGTGTCAGATACTTGTCAAACTCCCCTTTTCGCACCAAACGCTGTCCCAGTGCCCAGAGATTGTCAAAAAAGAGATGGTCCAACCCCTTAGGAATCAAGGAAAAGCCATAGATAAAAGCAATTTCTTGAAAAGTCCAACCTTCTAGGGATGGGATGTGTTGAAAGATGACATTGAGAAACAAGAGGTTCAAGCCTTGGGTCAGAAAAACTCCCAGAACACCAACTACAAAATCCACCTTGTATTCCATGATTTGCTTGATATATTGTCTGATAAAAATCAGATGCATACGCTGATATTTTTTCATACTAACCTCCCTGAATGGTAATGAATGACTGGACTCGTTTCCAAATCAACTGAGACAAGCCCACCATCACTAAGAGCCAGAAAAACTGCAAAGCGAGCGCCTGAATCATCTGACTGGCATCGTATTTCCCAACGATAATCATGACCGGAGTGTAAATCAAGGATGAAAAAGGCAGGAAGGATAGAATATCTGAAACAACCTTTGGAAAGAAGGCCAAGGGAATCAAACTTCCAGACATAAAAGCCACTATGGAAGTCTTAAGTAGGTTGGAACCCCAAAGATTTTTAAACACAAAGGCAGAAAATCCAAAGCAGATATTAAAGAAAAAGTTAATCAGATAGGCCAGCGTTAAGCTAAAAAGATAAAGGACTGTTAATCCTAGCACCTCTACAATATCTTGACCCGATATGATTTTCATCAAGACAATGACACTTAAAAATGGAAGGCCAACGCTGATAAAAATCAACCACTTGGAGCCAAGCTCGGTAAAGAGGTAAGAAGCCGCAAAATGCACTGGTCGCAACAAGCGCATGATGATGGAACCATCCTTGACCTCCTCCCCAATCATAAAGGACGAATCTGACCTAGTAAGAAGATTGGTCACAAAACTCATGATGATGTAGAGGGTGATATCCGCCATACTGAAGCCCTGAATTAAAGACTCTTGCGAAGAATCAAAGACAGCCTTCCAGAGATAAAAGGCCACAAAAGCACCCATGACATCGCCGATCCGATAAAGAATAAAGTTGACTCGATAGGTAATCAATTCCTGAACACCTGCATTGATAAAGGGTTTATAACGTCTCCACAATTTGACCATCTTAGAGCTCCTTTCGATAGAAGCGGCGGATAATATCTTCAATATCCGTATCCACCATCTTCAAATCGCGGATTTCAAAATCAGACAGGGTTTGCTTGATAATATCAGCTGATTGGTAGCGAGAACTATCGAATTCAATGTTGAGACTATTTCCTTGTCTATCAATTGTCATATCCGAAAAGCCTTCATAATGAGAAACTAGATGACTTTGACCTGGTAGCAGTTCAAATGAGAGCGTCTTCATCTTTCCAAAGGTTTCCTTGAGTTGGCTCACCGTTCCATCAAAAATCTCCTGCCCCTTGTCAATCATAAAAATCCGATCACAGAGTTGCTCAATGTCGCTCAAGTCGTGAGTGGTCAAGAGAATGGTGGTTTCTTCCTCCTGATTGATCTGAGTAATAGCTCGACGAATGTTATCCTTGACCGAAACGTCCAAACCAATGGTCGGCTCATCTAAAAAGAGAACTTTAGGATTGTGAAGCAAGGAAGCTGCAATATCCGCCCGCATCCTTTGACCCAGTGAAAGAGTCCGCACGGGATCCTTGATAAAGTCCTTCAAATCCAAGACTTCATTCAAAAAGTCCATGCGCTTATGGAAAAGTGAGTCTGGCACATCATAAATCTCTTTTAAAACCGTGTAGGTCTCTTGTAGAGCCAAATCCCACCACAACTGGGTTCTTTGCCCAAAAACCACTCCAATATCCTTGACATAATCTTGGCGATTGTCCTGGGGAATCTTGCCGTTAATCCGACAAAAACCAGATGTCGGTTTTAAAATCCCTGTCAGCATTTTGATTGTTGTCGACTTCCCAGCACCATTAGCCCCGATAAATCCTAAAATTTGTCCTTTTGGGACCTCAAAGGTCAAATCCTTGACCGCTTCAAAGGTCTGCTTTTCAGGATGAATAAAGGAGCGCAAAGCCCCCTTCAAGCCCGGTTCCTTAACAGTCTTCACAAAATTTTTCTGAAGATGTTCCACTTCTATCATTGCCATATCTATCTCCCTATCGCAAGGAATAGCAACATTGTCTTTTGACTACAAATATTCTAAATCCTTACTTTCTACACCTTCTACATGTTATTACTACAGAAAGCTTTATACCAACCTATTATAGTCCAATAAAAACTAGAATGCAAGCGCTTGCCTATAAGTTATGAAATTAGAGATTTCTCTCTTAAAGTGGTATTTTTATACTCAATGAAAATCAAAGAGCAAACTAGGAAGCTAGATGCAGGTAGCTCAAAGCACAGCTTTGAGGTTGCAGATAAAGCTGACGTGGTTTGAAGAGATTTTCGAAGAGTATTAGTCCAAAATTCTGGCTTAATAGTCTCCTTAAAACGCCCAAAAACCCACCCTCCCTCATGGGCAGGCTAGTATTAAAAATGATTTTACCTCACATATTCAATTTAATCAACACATTCCCCATTTTCATTAACTCTATACCCGTCTATGGTAGTATTAACTGCGAGTTCTCCTGAAGAATATGAATAATACCATGTTTCGCCAACTTGGTACCAACCTGTTACCATTGATCCGTCTTCATTTAAATAATACCATTTCCCTGAATCTTGAATCCAACCTGTCGCCATAGCTCCATTATCTTTCAAGTAATACCAGACATCATTATATTGAAACCAACCTGTTACCAGGGCTCCATCTTCACTTAGATAGTACCAATGTTCATTATCTTGAACCCACCCCCTTGCTAAAGAACCGCTATTATTTAGATAGTACCAAGCGCCATCATTTTGTGTCCATCCTGATTCCGATGAATCTTGAATATCATTTATTACTTGAACAGCCTCAATAATATCCTTCAATTCAACTCGTTTTCTATCTTTTATGACAGATTTAACTTTTTCCTCAACAAACTCTTTCGCATAAGTTCGACTATTTTCTTTTCTCTGGAACATATCCTTCAATAAACCTTCTAATTGTTCATTAAAGACATCTTCTTGGATTTTATTAAACTCTTTCTGAGATAGCGAAATAACCATCACAATATCAATAAACTCTTCTTTTAATTGAGCAAACATTTCCACACGATCATCTTCTATGAATTGATCAGCAATTGCTTTTGCTCCTATTCCTCCTGCAATTCCTCCTATAATCGCACCTGCTAATGCACCTATTGGTCCTGCAATTGCACCACCAACCGCACCTGCACCAGCTCCTGCCATCATACCGCCCCCAGCAACTGCTGCATTTTTTAATAACTGCTGGGAAGAAATTCTTCCAACAAGCGCTTCAAAAATATCTGGACCCATAATAACAGCAAATGAAATCACCGGGGCAGCTCGTCTTGCAACTACTTCAGCTGTAATTTTTTTCCAAAATAATCATTAATTTGTTTTGTAAATATTTTTGCAAATTGCTGTGACGCAACATAGATACTCGTTCCCATAGCTAGTGTTCTTAATCCTGCTTTACCAGCCATTAGGGCCGCATCTTTGGTTTCTGCACCTGACCATTTAGCCTGAGAAAAGACAATAACAAAGCTAATACCTACACCAGGTAATGAATTAATAACTCCATCAATTGCATCAAATTTAATCGAGGTCAAATTACCTCCTTGAGCTATCAATTTTGATTCTCTATAAGTTATGTGCCCCTTTCTAATATAATTTTTCGCCTCCTTTGGATTAGTAACTCCCTCAACTTTACCCTGTCTAATTTTTTCTTCAAACAATTCCACTGCTCTATCATACTGGTCTTTAGGAACTTCCAATTGCATTCCATTATACTTATACATTCCTCCATCATTTTTAGATTCAAAAGCTGCATTTACAGTACCTCTAGCATTGTTATAGTACTTAGTTTGAATTTTTTGATTTCCAACCATTCTATCCGCACCATTTTTTGCATTATCTTGACCTGTTTGTCTTACATGGTGGAATGGATATTTAATCTTATCCATTAGATTATTTGCATACTCAGCTGCATGTCCATGCCCTGAAGGAGCACTAACCATTGCATTTATTTGAGCTTTATGCAATCTATCACCTACACTTAATAAAATCCAAGAAACAACTCCTATTTCAGTTCCTCTTCTAAAGGTAGCTGAGTTAATATTTTTTTTACCAATTTTTAATAACTGTGTGTTTAAATTTTCAACTTGTACATCATTTGTATAACCAGAAGCAATCAATTCATTCAATTCTCTAACAACATAGTTCAAATTATTCGAGACATTCAAACGCTTAATAATCCCATATGGATAGTAAAATACTAACTGATCATTGTCATCTACCTCTACTTTCCATAAATTGGAAAATGGAAAAAATTGTACATTACACCTTTCTTGATCCTTGATTTGCATTTTTTCAAAAATTCCATACTGGGTCAAGAGTAAACCATATTCTTTGAAATCTTCTTCCTTTAAACTTCTAACCGGAGAATAGCCAAAATATTCAAATTCAGTATTAGAGAATTCGTTATAAAATTCTTTTTCTGACTCAATAAACCACTTAGCCCGACCATAAGGTACTGACTCACCATAATAATCAAATCCATTCTGTGCAATAGACCTAAAAGCTCGTCTAACACTAGCCTCACTGTGAGTATGAACCCCTTTAATTTTTCTTTTCCATAAAAAATACTGAAAAAAACTTACGATATTATCTTTCATCTCTAACCTAAACTCCAATAATTCTAATATACTAAAACTAGCTAGTAACTTTATTAAGTTTTAAAACTATATATTACCACATATTAAAAAACTTGATATTTACCTTTAAGCTAAATTAATTATATCAAAGGCATAATACAAAGTCTATATCATTTATTTTTCCCACACACAAAAAACCCACCCAATGGGTAGGTTCTGTGTGTATTGTTCAGCTAGATTAAGCTTTACCTTCTGAACCGAATACGTCGATACGTTCTTCAACTGATGCTTGGATAGCTTTTACACCGTCAGCCAAGAATTTACGTGGGTCGAAGAGTTTTTTCTTGTCGTATTCTGCTTCGTTTGCTTCGTAGTCACGAGCAAATTTACGAGTTGCGTTAGCGAATGCGATTTGGCATTCAGTATTAACGTTAACTTTCGCAACACCAAGTTTGATAGCTGCTTGGATTTGCTCATCAGGAATACCTGATCCACCGTGCAATACGATTGGGAATCCTGGAAGAGCTTCAGTCAATTTTTGCAAGTGGTCAAGGTCAAGACCTTCCCAGTTTGCTGGGTAAGGACCGTGGATGTTACCGATACCAGCTGCCAAGAAGTCGATACCAGTTTCAACCATTGCTTTAGCGTCTTCAATTGGAGCCAATTCACCTTTACCGATGATTCCGTCTTCTTCACCACCGATAGTACCAACTTCAGCTTCTACTGAGATACCTTTAGCGTGTGCTTTTTCAACAACTTCTTTAGCCAATTTAAGGTTTTCTTCAACTGGAAGGTGTGAACCGTCAAACATGATTGAAGTGTAACCAACTTCGATACACTCAAGTGCATCTTCGTAGTGACCGTGATCAAGGTGGATAGCTACTGGTACAGTGATACCCATTGATTCAACAAGGTTAGCGATCAAGTTGCGAGCAACTTTGTAACCACCCATGTATTTAGCAGCACCCATTGAAGTTTGGATCAAAACTGGAGCTTTTTTAGCTTCTGCTGCGCGCAAGATAGCTTGAGTCCACTCAAGGTTGTTTGTGTTAAATCCACCAACTGCATAACCGTTGTCACGAGCTGCTTGGACAAATTTTTCTGCTGAAACGATTGCCATTTTATTAGGCCTCCTGTATATTTTTATGGGTCATCCCATTTACATTGTTCATTTTATCACTTTTTGACAAAAAAATCTAGTTTTTCCCGCAGTTTCAATTGAATTTCTTCTAGCTTCATCTATGTAAACCCTTTCTCTGCCTAGTCTTGGGCAACTTTTGGAAAAGCTATGAAGAAAGTTAAACGATTCTCCTGCATTTCAAAACGATAAGCTAATTTTTCATGTTCTAATAAACTTTTAACAACAAAGAGCCCCATCCCAGACCCCTTGGCCTTGCGACTAGCATTATCAGAAAAAGACTGGGCCAGTTTTTCTTGTTCTTCAGGACTACAGCTATTCTCGATAAAAAGTTCCCCTTCTCTTTCACCAATTCGAACCAAGCCACCTAGAGTGGAGTGCTTGATAGCATTGCTGATGAGGTTAGAAAGAATCAACTTCATCACAGATGGATTTAGATAAGCCTGCTGATGGTTCAAACTATTATCAATCTGGAGTTCTCTTTCCTTGGCTAGTAAAGCATAATCCTTAACCAGACTTTGCGTCATCTGGAGGAGGTCTATTGTTTCCCTATCATCTCGTAATTCCTGCACAGACGAGAGAGAAAGTATCTGGAGAACATGGTGATTGAGTTCATCCACAATCCCCAAGGCAACTCCCAGATAGTGGTCTCTAGCCTTATAGCGGCCGATATTTTCTTTCATGTTTTCAATCAGAATTTTCAAACTAGCCAGAGGTGTTTTCAATTCATGGGAAGCCCCTCGTAGGAATTCGACCTTCATCTTCTCAAGCTGGAGAATAGCTTCATTCTTGTCATGCAAGTCCGCAATGACAGTCAAAAGATGCTGATAGAGGCTATTGATTTGTTCCTTGAGATCACCTATCTCATCCTTAGAGTCCACGCGCAATCGCACTTGGGCATCCAAATCCATCATCCGACGAGTCACCCGCTTGATTTCCAAAATTGGGGCAACAATGGTCCGAGCATAGATATAGGCTACCAAGAGGGAAATTAGAAAGGAGGCCAACAAGGTATAGGGCAGAAATTGAAGACTAATCTGCTCTGCTTCCTTTTGCAAGTCCATGGACGCTATAAACTGGATAGTCATGGTGCCACCATCTTGCGTTTTCACCTCGCGCTCCTCGATAAAGAGGGAGGTGGTCTGTCGGTCCGTGTCCAGAGGAAGACTTTCCTTGACTTCTAACTTGTCCTCAGTCATCTCTCCCTTGACTGCTCCCTTGATATCACTGGTCTGGGAATACAAGTCTAAGACTTGCTCGATACTCTGCCTATCCTTTCCCTCTAGGGACTGGGCAATGGCTGTCGCTTTCTGGCCAATGGTTTCCTGACGGTGGCTCAGATAAGTCGAGGGAAAGAGAAAATAAATGGCTAAATGAAGACAGATAACCAGAACACTAAAAATCGAGAAGGTATAGATAAATATCTTTGTAAACAAACCTGTTCGTTTCATTTTCGCTCCAATTTATAACCAACATTGCGCACGGTGAGGATGCAGTCCAAATCTAGCTTTTTCCGCAATTCCTTGATATAGACATCAATAACACGGTCAAAGGGAACCTCATCTGTCGCCTTCCATACAGCATCAATAATCTGAGATCGAGTCAAGGCCCGTCCTTCATTTTTCACCAGATAGTCCAGAATTTCCAACTCTTTGGCATTGATGGCCACTTCTTGACCTGCTAGGCTTGCACTGTAGCTCTCAAAGTCCACCTTAGCATCCTTATAGGAGAAGACTCGTCCCGTATCATAGTAGCGCTTGAAAATCGCGTCGACCCTCACTTTTAAAAGGGACAGAGAAAAAGGTTTTTCCAGATAGCCATCTGCCAGAGAAGCAAAGGCACTCATCTTGTATTCCTCATCCTGAAAAGCGGTCAGCATCAATACAGGAACCTGGCTGGTTTTACGAATCTCAGCCAGAACTTCTAAGCCATTGAGCTTGGGCATCTGGATATCCAGTAAAACCAAGGCTACCTCATAGCTAGAAAATTGCTCCAGAGCTTCTTGTCCGTCCGCCGCCTCAATGGTTTCATAACCACAATCCGTCAAATAGTCACTGATTCCCTCACGGATCATCTCTTCATCTTCTACAATTAAAATTTTCATAGAAAAACGTTTCACATTCCTTTAAATTTCTTGTAAATCATCTTGCTTTCATCCTGATAAACAGAGGACTTATCAAGACAAAACAGATAAAAATGCTACCCATATTATACCCCATTTAGGGGAGAATAGGTAGCAAGTTTGTTATTCGCTATCGAGCAAGAGCTCTTTTGGTTGTTTTCTAAGAAGATTGTTTGAAGCAAGCGCCATAACGAGAACCACTAGAACCAAGGCAAGGACAAAGACGATGATAAAGTCTGATGTCTGAATGGAAATATCTAGGCTCGACAAGGTCTTGCTAAAGCCATCTACTTCTGCACCACCACCAAGGTTAGAGGCTTGAGCAGCCTTGCTGGCTTGCTTGGCAACACCTGAAGTGACATTGGCAAGAACAGTATTTCCGATTGTACGCGCTGTGTAAGTAGCTAAGAAGTAAGCAGAAACAAGAGCAGGGATGGCAATCAAGATGGATTCGGTGATAAATTGACCCAAGATACTTGCCTGCTTAAGACCGATAGAGAGGAGAATTCCCACTTCCTTGCGACGAGCGTTAATCCAAAGGCTGAGCAAGAGGGCTAGGAGAAGAACTGAGAAGCTCAAGCTACCCCAGAAGAGGAGGTTGGCCATCTTGTACATACCAGAGATGGATTGCTCAAGAGCTGGGTAGTTAGATGAGCTCTTAACGAGTGTGTAGCTCTTCCAGTTAATACCACTGATACCATTCAACTCTTTCATGACGTCATCCAAGTTCTTGTCTGCTGTTACAAAGAAGGTTGCGTCCCCATAAATAGCTGTGTCTTCTGTGTATCCATAAAGTTTAGCAGCCGTATGAATGTCTGTGATAGCTGTGTTTTCATAGAGTTCTTGTGAGTAGGTTACTGCCGACTTATTGTGACCATCAAAGAGTCCCTTGATTGTCACTTCAACTGTTTCCTTGGCTCCTTTTTCATTGTCTGCATCGTAGACATTAGAGTCCAATTTGACCTTATCTCCAACTTTCCAGCCGTGTTTGGCTGCCAAGTCCTTATGCATGATAATCTTATCTTTGTCGTCGTTGGTTAGGTGCTCACCTTCGACCAACTTATAAGAACCAGAGACAAACTTGTCTTCTTTAGAGGAGTCATTGACACCTGTAATCATCAAGCTACTTCCAAAATGTTTGGCACGGTCAGGAGTCAGATTTTTCTTGGTTTCTGGCGTTTCGATGAGTTCATAGCCAGTCAAATCTCCGATAGCGTTGATGCGTTTTACATAAGACTCAATGGCCTTGTTTTCGGTGATTTTTTTGATATCTTCACCTTTAATATTCCCAGCACCACGTGGCGTTCCTTGATTGACGCGACGATTGATTTGCATGGAGAAGCTGTTGGTGATATTTTTAAAGGTCTCCTGAGAAGCCTTGGCAGTAGCTCCCTTGATCGACAAGCCGACCAAACTCAAGCTCGCCATGAGGAGAATAATCAGGAAGATAACAATCGATTTGAAAAACTTCCTTGTAACATAGGCAAATGCATTGTGTAACATAGGTTCCCTTTCTAGATGTTGTTCTATTTTTTAGTTCTAATACTCAATGAAAATCAAAAAGCAAACTAGGAAGCTAGCCGTAGGTTGCTCAAAGCACTGCTTTGAGGTTGTAGATAAGACTACCATATCTACGGTAAGGCGACGATGATGTGGTTTGAAGAGATTTTCGAAGAGTATAACTGAAAAAGCTCATATTATTTCGTCATATTGCGAGTTTCAGTCAGTTTCTTATCCTTCAATTCAAGTGTAATATCTGACGCTTGTGCCACTTCTTTGCTGTGGGTGACGACGATGACACATTTACCTGTTTTCTGGGCAAGTGATTTGAGCAGTTCGACAATATCTCCAGCAGTTTTAGGATCCAGATTTCCTGTTGGCTCATCAGCTAGAATAACTGGAGCTTCTGATACCAGACTACGAGCGATGGCAACACGTTGCTGTTGACCACCTGATAACTGGAGAACATTCCGCTTAATCTGACTTTCATCCAAACCAAGCTCAAGAAGTGTATCCTTGCTTGCTTTTTTGTTGACCAAGCGGATATTTTCCAGCGGAGAAAGATAATCTATCAAGTTATAATTTTGAAAAACCAGGGAAATATGGTGCATACGATGGTACGAATAGCCCTTCTTACGAATGTCCTCTCCTTGGAAAAGAATCGAACCTTCAACAGGACTATCTAGACCAGCAAGTAGGGACAAGAGAGTGGATTTTCCTGCTCCTGACTCCCCAATAATACTGTAAAATTTTCCGGGTTCAAAATTATAATTGATCTGATATAGGACTGCTTCAGCAGTGTTCTTATAACGGTAAGTAACATCTTGTAATTGTAATAAAGTCATGATTTCTCCTTCATATACTCAATGAAAATCAAAGTTCAAACTAGGAATCTAGCAGCAAGCTGCTCAAAGCACAGCTTTGAGGTCGCAGATAAGACTGACGCGATTTGAAGAGATTTTCGAAGAGTATTAACTAATAGATGATAAAATTTCTTTCGGTGATTTTCTAAATAAGAATAGGAAACAAAGGGCTACAGATAAGCAACTAAGCAGAACTAGAAAAACATAGGATTCTGCAAAAGATAAGATGCTGGTTGATAAACTGCTTGCTTTGGCTAGTGTATCTTGTAAGCTTGCCTGATCTCCACTTGCTAGTAGAGTTTGGAGTAGATAAGATGTAATGGCGTTTCCTGCAACAAATGCTGGAAGCAAAGCACCAAGAGATACCAAAACCACCTCTAAACAGAATTGTAGGAAGATCGAGCTCTTGCCTTTTCCAAGTGCCAGAAGGATTCCCACTTCATAGACTCGTTCTCTCAACCAGAGAGACAAAACCAAAATTAAGGCTCCTGCTCCTGCTATCAACATTCCATAAAGGAAGATGGTCAGAAAGGTTTGGAAGGTAGCAACTGAGTCTTTGATTTGTTCAAAAGCCTTGCTTTCCTTCTCGACTTGGTAGCCTTGATTCTCCAAGGCCAAGTTTTCCACCTGCTTCATAAGTCCATCCATTTCCTTAGGATTTTCTACATAGAAGCGTGCTGCACTGACTTGAGGTTCACCATTTCCCAAAAGGCTTTGGCTACTTTCATAGTCTGTAAAGACCTGGTTTTCACTGAAGTCTGAAGACAAGCCTGTAAATTTCTCTTGTTTTTTACCAGAAAAGATGCCGACAATCTCAAACTCTACTGTTTGTCCTTTGCCAGATTCTGACTGTCCAGCATCCAAGCGAAGCTTGTCATGAAGCGAAAGATCGTTCTTTTTAGACAATTCTTCATGAATCAGGATTTTCTTGGAATCCCCTTTTTGAAGGTGTCGCCCTTCTTTTAGATTGAAAGCCGAGCTGGTAAAGGTCACATCCTTAGATGAATCCTCAAGAGCTGTTAAGCTCACCAAGTTCTTGTCCGCAGCTGACAAGTCATCACGTTCGACGCTCTGCTCACCACTCACCGCTTCCTTGTCTTTCAGTTTTGCGACCGTCTCGAGTGCAGGAGAGACATTTTCCAGTCCCTTAATCTTGCTTACAGATGCTAGGTCTGACAACTTGAAGGTCTGACCATTTTCTATCTTCTTAATAGAAAAAGATGTATTGAGTGATTTATAAAGATTGGTTTCCACTGTTTTGTTGGACTTCATCAGAGTCAAACAGGCTGAAATTCCAGCCAATAGGACCAATAAAATCAGAAATAAAATAAAACTTCTCAGTCGTTTTCTGCTGACATAAGCCCAAGCTCTTTGGATTGGATTCATTTGTCACCTCCATATTTGTAAGACTATTATAAAATTCAAATATGAAATGTTTATGAAATGCAAAAAAAGAGCAAAAATTTTTTTGCTCTGCTTGAATTAGATGAAAACAAAAGAGCTAGCCTAAGCTAACCCTTATCCTATGCGGAGAGAGGGACTTGAACCCTCACGACCTAAAGCGGTCACAGGATCCTTAGTCCTGCGCGTCTGCCAATTCCGCCATCCCCGCGTCGATTACTTTACTAGTATATCAACTTTTAGGACTCTTGTCAACACTTTTTTCAAAATTTTTTCACTTCATCAACTAAATTACTCTGAAAGTTCATTTAGCTTTTCATCTACTAACTTAGCTCCAAGTGTATTTTTGAAATGGCCTAGGGCAAATTGATGATTTTCAGGCCAGATAGAAGCAACAGCTGGTTGAACAATCTCGATGTCATATCCTAGATTATAGGCATCTATAGCTGTATGCAGAACACAGATATCCGTCAAGACTCCAGTTAAAATCACTGTAGAAATTCGACGCTCTCTCAAACGGATATCCAGGTCAGTCCCTGAAAAAGCTGAGTAATGGCGTTTATCCATCCAAAAGACACGACTGTCTGAACCATGCTCTTGATAAAAGGTCCCCAAATCTCCGTATAAATTGCGTCCACTAGTCCCAATCAAATTGTGAGGAGGAAATAGCTTGCTTTCTGGATGGAAACAATCGTTTTCTTCATGAGCATCAATGGTAAAGAAGATGTAATCTCCTCGTTCAAAAGCTAATCGAGTCACCTTACTAATGGCTTCCGAAATAGCTTGAGCTGGGGCACCTGCTGTCAATTTACCACTGTCGGCAACAAAATCTTCTGTATAATCAATCGAAATCAAAGCTTTAGTCATTAGTAATCTCTTTTCTTCACTTCTTCAAAAATATCTGAAATCAAGACCTTAAGGTAGGTTCCCTTCATTCCAAGTGAGCGACTTTCAATAATTCCCGCAGACTCAAGTTTACGAAGAGCATTGACAATCACAGAACGGGTAATACCGATACGGTCTGCAATCACAGACGCAGTCAACTGCCCTTCATTTCCATTTAATTCCCCTAAAATCGCTGAAACAGCACGGAGTTCTGAATAAGAAAGAGTGTTGACTGCCATGGTGACGGCAGTACGGCGACGGATATTTTTCTCATCTTCTTCTCGTTGGAAGTTAAGAAGCTGAATCCCAACAACGGTACTGGCAATCTCAACAAGGATCAAGTCCTCATCTTCGAATTTTTTATCATTGCGCCAAATAATCAAAGAGCCCAAGCGAATTCCTGATACATGAATCGGTGCAATGGTTGTCAAGCCATCTGGAAAATCGGCACGACTTTCCACAGGGAAAATACTTAAATCATGATCCACTGTCAGATTGGCTTCTGTATCATAGATCATGTTCGCACCTTGAATGTAGTCATCCGGAAAAATTTTAGTTTGGAAAAATTGCTCTACGCGATCTGTATTGGTTTTATAACGCATAAAATAGCCAAGGAGACGCCCCTTGCTGTTAACAATACAAGCATTACAATCAATAATATCAGCAAGCTGACGTGTAATCGCATTGTAAGGAAGTTCTTCCTGCAACTGCTCCTCCGAGCGCTTCAGGATAGAAGTAATTTTTCTAGTTTTTTCTAATAAATGTGCCATTTTTCACCTCGAATTTAATCGCTACCATTATAACATAAAAAGCTTGAATTTTCAATTATTATCTGAAAATTGCTTATTTAATTGCAATTTAGACTAGCTGAAATATTTTAGAAAAATAGATTTTTATCATTGACAAGCTAATTTGTTTTTGATATTATATTATCATAAGAAGATGACTGGATAATACCTTTCCATTTCACCTATCCTTTGCTATCACCATCTTCTTTTACCCTCGGTCTCCTTATATAAAAAAGCGATTCATTTTGAACCGCTTTTTCTTATTTATCGCCCTTGTTACGAATAACAAAGCCTGTTTTCTTTTCGCTTGAAGTAGTGCGTGGTTTTTTATTATCCTTACGGTAACGTTTTTCCTTATCATAACGATCATTTCCACGACTTCCTTTTTTGAAATCATCACGACGACCATTGCCACGGCGTTCGCGATCACGACGGTCATCTCCACGACGACCTCCCTTAGCTTTACCACCGAAGCCATTACCTGATGGTTTAAATGGCAATGGTTTCTCACGCGCAATTTCAACTTCTGGAAGACTATCTGGATCCTGAACAGTTAAGCTTAGGATATACATTGCCAATTCTTCTGGACTGAATTCAGCTGCCAATTTACGGGCATCTTTTGCGAATTTATCAAAGTTCCCACGAACAGTTTCATCGGCAAAGTCACGTTCAATTTTCTTAAGTGCAACATGCTTTTTAGCTTGGAAAGCTTCTTCTGCTGTCGCTGGTTTCAACCCCTTCATGCGTTTTTTAGTCAAGTTTTCGATGATTTGAAGGTAGCCCATCTCATTTGGTGCTACGAAAGTAATCGATTGACCTGACTTACCAGCACGACCTGTACGACCGATACGGTGAACATAGCTTTCAGGATCTTGGGGAATATCGTAGTTATAGACATGGGTCACACCTGAAATATCCAAACCACGCGCTGCCACGTCTGTCGCAACCAAAACATCAAGGTTCCCGTTTTTAAAGTCACGAAGGACACGAAGACGTTTGTTTTGGTCTAGGTCTCCATGAATTCCTTCTGCACGGAAGCCACGGATTTTCAGACCACGAGTCAATTCATCTACACGGCGTTTGGTACGACCAAATACAATAGCAAGTTCTGGTTGTTCCACATCCATGAGACGTGTCATGGTATCAAATTTTTCTTGTTCTTTAACACGGATATAGTACTGGTCAACCAATTCTGTCGTCAATTCCTTGGCAGCAATCTTGACATGCTCAGGTTCTTTCATAAACTGAACACCGATACGTTTGATAGCATCTGGCATAGTTGCTGAGAAAAGTAAGGTTTGACGGCTTTCAGGGACACGAGAAATAATAGCTTCGATGTCTTCAAGGAAGCCCATGTTGAGCATTTCATCCGCTTCGTCAAGGATGAGCGTTTCAATATCTTGTAATTTCAAGGCTTTGCGTTTAATCAAGTCCAAAAGGCGACCAGGTGTTCCCACCACGATATGGGCACCAGATTTAAGAGCCTTAATTTGTTTTTCAATGCTTGATCCACCATATACTGAGCGGACTTTCACTCCCTTACTACGACCAAAGCGGAACAATTCCTCTTGACTTTGGACAGCGAGTTCACGAGTTGGAGCGATGACCAAGGCTTGGATCGTTGCTTCTTCTGTACGAATTTTTTCAAGGGTTGGCAAGCCAAAGGCTGCAGTTTTCCCTGTACCAGTCTGTGCTTGACCGATAACGTCCTTACCTTCAAGTGCCAAAGGAATGGTTTGCTCTTGGATCGGACTAGCTTCTACAAAACCAGCTTTTTCAATCTCTGCTAGCAATTCAGCAGACAAGTTTAATTCATTAAATTTCACGTTATTCTTCTTTCTAAAGGTGGTGCGAAGCCACCCTATAGGGCTTAGTTTATACTTTTCTTTTTATGACGTATTTTCATATACTGGATATAAAATCGTGTTGCTTCTTTTCCACAAAAGAAAAGTACTGTTTTCTTTGCAACCTATCTAGTATAACACAAGAGAGAAGCAAAAGATAGCCTAATCCTTCGATAATGTCATGTAAACGATTTTCTGAGAAAATAAGGCTAAAATTTCAACAATTTCATTAACTTTTTTAAAACGTAGCAGAATTGTGCAAAAGTTTTTTTCTTGTGCTAGAATGAAATGCGAATAGGAGGAACTCTAAATGTTAACTTATGATTTAATCGTTATCGGATTTGGTAAAGCTGGTAAAACACTAGCTGGTAAATTGGCTTCAGCTGGCAAAAAAGTTGCCCTCGTTGAACGTAGCAAAGCAATGTACGGTGGAACTTGTATCAACATTGGTTGTATCCCAACTAAAACTTTGCTAGTTGCTGCTGAGAAAGACTTGTCTTTTGAAGAAGTGATTGCTACCAAAAACACGATCACTGGTCGCCTCAACGGTAAAAACTATGCGACTGTTGCTGGTACAGGCGTGGATATCTTTGATGCGGAAGCTCACTTCCTTTCAAATAAAGTCATCGAAATCCAAGCTGGTGATGAAAAACAAGAATTGACTGCTGAAACTATCGTCATCAACACTGGTGCTGTTTCAAACGTCTTGCCAATTCCAGGACTTGCTACAAGCAAAAATGTCTTTGACTCAACAGGTATCCAAAACTTGGACAAATTGCCTGAAAAACTTGGTGTCCTTGGTGGCGGAAATATCGGTCTTGAATTTGCTGGTCTTTACAATAAACTTGGAAGCAAGGTCACAGTTCTAGATGCCTTGGA
Source organism: Streptococcus sp. 959 (assembly GCF_013277075.1). Taxonomy (GTDB): domain Bacteria; phylum Bacillota; class Bacilli; order Lactobacillales; family Streptococcaceae; genus Streptococcus; species Streptococcus pseudopneumoniae_C. The sequence goes on along the minus strand of NZ_VMMF01000027.1, from coordinate 59,140 downwards.
TACTTTCCTACCTCGTGCAGAACCTTCCATCGCAGCTCTTGCTAAGCAATATATGGAAGAAGACGGTATTGAATTACTTCAAAATATCCGCACTACTGAAATCAAAAACGATGGTGACCAAGTGCTCCTCGTAACTGAAAACGAAACGTACCGTTTCGACGCCCTTCTCTACGCAACTGGACGCAAACCAAATGTAGAACCACTTCAACTTGAAAATACAGATATTGAACTAACTGAACGTGGTGCTATTAAAGTAGACAAACATTGTCAAACAAACGTTCCTGGTGTCTTTGCAGTTGGGGATGTCAACGGTGGACTTCAATTTACTTACATTTCACTTGATGACTTCCGTGTTGTTTACAGCTACCTTGCTGGAGATGGCAGCTACACACTTGAAGACCGTCTCAATGTACCAAACACTATGTTCATCACACCTGCACTTTCACAAGTTGGTTTGACTGAAAGCCAAGCGGCTGATTTGAAACTTCCATACGCTGTTAAGGAAATTCCAGTTGCAGCAATGCCTCGTGGTCACGTAAACGGAGACCTTCGCGGAGCTTTCAAAGCTGTTGTTAATACTGAAACAAAAGAAATTCTTGGAGCAAGCATCTTCTCAGAAGGTTCTCAAGAAATCATCAACATCATTACTGTTGCTATGGACAACAAGATTCCTTACACTTACTTCACAAAACAAATCTTCACTCACCCAACCTTGGCTGAAAACTTGAATGACTTGTTTGCGATTTAAGTTGAGATTTAATCATATCGAACAGCCCTCTTTGGGCTGTTTTTACTTCTGCGGAATCTCATACTCTTCAAAAATCAAATTCAAACTACGTCAGCTTCACCTTGCCGTATATATGTTACTGACTTCGTCAGTTCTATCTACAACCTCAAAGCAGTACTTTGAGCAACCTACGACTAGCTTCCTCGTTTGCTCTTTGATTTTCATTGAGTAGCAAATCTGTCTTTTCCCTCTTTTATGATATAATAGAAACATGAACTTAAAAACTACTTTGGGCCTCCTTGCTGGGCGTTCTTCCCACTTCGTTTTAAGCCGTCTTGGCCGTGGAAGTACGCTCCCAGGAAAACTTGCCCTTCAATTTGATAAAGATATTTTACAAAATCTAGCTAAGAACTACGAGATTGTCGTGGTCACTGGAACCAATGGAAAAACCTTGACAACTGCCCTTACTGTCGGCATTTTACAAGAAGTTTATGGTCAAGTTCTGACCAACCCAAGCGGTGCAAACATGATCACAGGAATTGCGACAACCTTCCTAACAGCCAAATCTTCTAAAACTGGTAAAAATATTGCCGTTCTAGAAATCGACGAAGCCAGTCTATCTCGTATCTGTGACTATATCCAACCAAGCTTATTTGTTATCACCAATATCTTCCGTGACCAGATGGACCGCTATGGTGAGATTTACACAACTTACAAGATGATTTTGGATGCCATTCGTAAGGTGCCTACAGCTACTGTTCTCCTCAATGGTGACAGTCCGCTTTTCTACAAGCCAGCTATTCCAAATCCTGTTCAGTATTTTGGTTTTGACTTGGAAAAAGGACCAGCCAAACTGGCTCACTACAATACCGAAGGTATTCTCTGTCCTGACTGTCAAAGCATCCTCAAATATGAGCACAATACCTATGCAAACTTGGGTGCCTATATCTGTGAAGGCTGCGGATGTAAACGTCCTGATCTGGACTATCGCTTGACAGAACTAGTTGAGTTGACCAACAATCGCTCTCGCTTTGTCATTGACGGACAAGAATACGGTATTCAAATCGGTGGTCTCTACAATATCTACAACGCCCTTGCTGCGGTTGCTATCGCCCGTTTCCTCGGTGCCGATTCGCAACTAATCAAGCAGGGATTTGACAAGAGCCGTGCCGTCTTTGGTCGTCAGGAAACCTTCCATATCGGCGATAAAGAATGTACCCTTGTCTTGATTAAAAATCCAGTCGGTGCGACCCAAGCTATCGAAATGATTAAACTAGCGCCTTATCCATTTAGCCTATCTGTTCTCCTTAATGCCAACTATGCGGACGGAATTGATACTAGCTGGATTTGGGATGCTGACTTTGAACAAATCACTGACATGGACATTCCCGAAATCAACGCTGGCGGTGTTCGTCATTCTGAAATTGCACGTCGCCTTCGAGTGACTGGCTATCCAGCTGAGAAAATCACTGAAACAAGCAATCTGGAACAAGTTCTCAAGACCATTGAGAATCAAGATTGCAAGCATGCCTATATCCTGGCTACCTATACTGCTATGCTAGAATTCCGCGAACTGCTGGCTAGTCGTCAGATTGTTAGAAAGGAGATGAACTAATGGTTTATACTTCACTTTCCTCAAAAGCTGGCAATTACCACTATCAACTCAACATTGCCCACCTCTACGGTAACCTCATGAATACCTATGGGGACAATGGAAACATCCTCATGCTCAAGTATGTGGCTGAAAAATTGGGGGCCCATGTGACGGTTGACATCGTTTCTCTCCATGATGACTTTGATGAAAAGCACTATGATATCGCCTTTTTCGGCGGTGGTCAAGACTTTGAACAAAGTATCATTGCAGACGACCTACCTGCTAAAAAAGAGAGCATTGACAACTACATCCAAAACGACGGTGTGGTTCTGGCTATCTGTGGTGGTTTTCAACTATTGGGCCAATATTATATTGAAGCTTCAGGTAAACGTATCGAAGGGCTCGGTGTCATGGGCCACTACACCCTCAACCAGACCAATAACCGCTTTATCGGTGACATCAAGATTCACAATGAAGATTTCGATGAAACCTACTATGGATTTGAAAATCATCAGGGACGTACCTTCCTCTCAGATGACCAAAAACCGCTGGGACAGGTTGTCTATGGAAATGGAAATAACGAAGAAAAGGTCGGCGAAGGGGTTCATTATAAGAATGTCTTTGGTTCCTACTTCCACGGACCTATTCTCTCTCGTAATGCTAATCTAGCTTATCGCCTAGTCACTACTGCCCTCAAGAAGAAATATGGTCAGGATATCCAACTCCCTGCCTATGAGGACATTCTCAGCCAAGAAATCGCTGAGGAATACAGCGACGTCAAAAGCAAAGCTGACTTTTCTTAAACAAAGGAAAATGATATCAAAGAACTCTGTTATCTTGTCGGAGTTCTTTTTGTCTGTTCTTTTACCCTTCTCCCTTGCATTTTCTCTCTTTTTTTGCCAAAATAGAGGGGTAGAAAGAAGGTAGCATATGTCTAAATTACAACAAATCGTAACATATCTTGAATCAGAAAAACTAGACGTCGCTGTCGTATCTGACCCCGTCACAATCAATTACCTCACTGGCTTTTACAGTGATCCCCATGAACGCCAAATGTTCCTTTTTGTCCTAGCAGATCAGGAACCTCTCCTCTTTGTCCCAGCCCTCGAGGTTGAGCGTGCAAGTAGCACCGTTTCCTTCCCAGTTGTGGGCTATGTGGATTCTGAAAATCCATGGCAAAAAATGAAACATGCTCTTCCACAACTTGACTTCAAACGTGTCGCTGTTGAGTTTGACAATCTTATCTTGACCAAATACCATGGCTTGAAAACAGTCTTTGAGACTGCTGAGTTTGAAAACCTCACTCCTCGTATCCAACGCATGCGCCTCATCAAATCAGCTGACGAAGTGCAAAAAATGATGGTTGCAGGTCTCTATGCGGACAAGGCTGTCAATGTTGGTTTTGACAATATTTCTCTTGATAAGACTGAGACAGATATCATCGCCCAAATCGACTTTGCTATGAAACGTGAAGGCTATGAAATGAGCTTTGATACCATGGTCTTGACTGGCGATAATGCTGCAAATCCGCACGGCATTCCAGCAGCTAATAAGGTTGAAAATGACGCTCTTCTCCTCTTTGACCTTGGTGTTCTAGTAAACGGTTACGCATCAGACATGACTCGTACAGTCGCTGTCGGTAAACCAGACCAATTCAAGAAAGACATTTACAACTTGACTCTTGAAGCCCAACAAGCTGCTCTTGACTTTATCAAGCCAGGTGTGACTGCCCATGAAGTGGACCGCGCTGCCCGTGAAGTCATCGAAAAAGCTGGTTACGGCGAATACTTCAACCACCGTCTCGGTCATGGTATCGGTATGGATGTCCACGAATTCCCATCTATCATGGAAGGAAACGATATGGTCATCGAAGAAGGCATGTGCTTCTCTGTTGAACCAGGTATCTATATTCCTGGTAAAGTCGGTGTCCGTATCGAAGACTGCGGTGTTGTTACCAAGGATGGCTTTGACCTCTTTACAAGCACCAGCAAAGACTTGCTTTATTTTGATTAATATTCTTCGAAAATCTTCCCACAATAAAAACGCATAGTATCAAGTTTTTTCAACACCTGATACTATGCATTTTTCTTATTTTTAGGACTTTTGACTCAGCCTCTTTATACTGGAAGCTAGCCGCAGGTTGCTCAAAACACTGTTTTGAGGTTGTAGATAAGACTGATGAAGTCAGCTCAAAACACTGTTTTGAGGTTGTGGATAGAACTGACGAAGTCAGTAACCATATCTACGGCAAGGTGAAGCTGACGTGGTTTGAAGAGATTTTCGAAGAGTGTTACTTAATCTTCTTAATACTTTGACTAAGGATAAATCCTACAATCATCCCTACAATATTTTGCATGAAATTTGGTAGGATTTCTGGTAGAGCTGCTGCCCAGCCATTCATCAAAGTTGAACCCAAGGCGTAGCCCCCTACCATAGCAATAGTTGCCAAAATAAGGCCTAGCCACTGAGTCTTGCCTTTAAATCCTGCGAAAAATCCTTGCAAGCCATGGTTGATCAAGCTAAAGAACATCCATTGAGGGTAGCCTGATAAGAGGTCAATCAAGAAACCTGCTAGTCCTCCGACTACAGCCCCTTCACGACTACCAAAGTAAAAGGCCGCAAAGAAGACACCCGCATCTAAAAGAGTTAAAATACCTGTCGGTGTTGGAATTTTTAAGAAATAACCTAGAACCACAGAAAGGGCGGTTAAGAGGGATACAAGGGCGATTTTAGTTGTTTTGGTTTGCTTCATATTGTCTTACTCCATATTGATCTGCTTGTGCAATGGCACGATAAACGAAAGCTTTTGAATTTTCTACTGCTGGTAAAAGTTCATCACCTTTAACCAAGTGACTGGCAATACTTGAGGCAAAGGTACAACCTGCACCAGCATTTTGGCCTTGGATGACAGGATTTTCTAGGACTGTAAAGGTTTGTCCGTCATAAAAGACATCTACAGCCTTGTCCTGACTAAGGCGATTGCCTCCCTTGATAATGACTGCTGGCGCTCCTAATTCATGCAATTTCTGCGCTGCAACTTTCATGTCTTCCAAGGTTTTGATTTCCTGACCAGCTAATAATTCTGCTTCAGGAAGATTAGGCGTAATCACACTGACATGAGGGAAAAAGCGAATCAACTCTTGGCAGAGTTCACTGACAGCCACGTCGTGCGTTTCCTTGCAGACCAAGACAGGGTCCAATACCACAGGCACACCTGGGCGCTGCTTGATAAAGTCCAATGCCTTCTCAGCCACACTAACAGTAGGGAGAAGACCGATTTTAATCCCTGCAAACTCCACATTACGTAAACTATCCAATTCATGTTGAAAAATGGCATCGTCAGTTGGGAAGACTTCAAAACCTTTTCCCGTCAAGGCTGTCAAACAAGTCACTGCTACAAAGCCATGCAAGCCGTTCAAAGTATAGGTAGCCAAATCTGCTGATAAACCACCACCACTAAAAATATCATTTCCTGAAAGTGCTAAAATACGATTATTCTTCATAACGAATCTCCTTTAAATACAAGCCATTCGGTGCTGCCGTTGGACCTGCTAACTGCCTGTCCTTCTTCTCTAAAATCAAGTCAATCTGCTCTACTGGCATACGATTATTGCCGATTTTGAGCAGTGTCCCCACCATATTGCGAATCTGTTTATACAAGAAACCATTTCCTGAAAAGGTGAAGGTCAAAAATTGTCCTGTCTCATCACCCCTGAGACTAGCTTCTGTAATGGTGCGAACCTTATCCTCCACACTGGTTCCAGAAGCTGTAAAGCCTGTGAAATCGTGGGTGCCCTCTAGCTTTTTGACTGCCTCCTGCATCCGCTCCACATCAAGCGGATAAGGAAAGTGAGTAGCATAGTGACGGCGCATAGGATTCTTAGGACGGCCCCTATCCACAATAAACTCATAGGTCTTACTGTGCTTGGCATAACGGCAATGAAAATCATCCGCCACAAGCTCAATTGAAATCACATCAATATCTTCAGGGGACTGGGTATCCAAGGCAAAACGAAGTTTCTCCTCATCCATTTGATAGGGCAAGTCAAAATGAATCACCTGTCCCAAAGCATGAACCCCACTATCAGTCCTACCGGCACCATGAACGATAATGGCTTGTCCCTTATTCAATCTAGTCAAGGTTTTTTCAATTTCTTCCTGAACGCTACGCGCATGGGGCTGGCGTTGAAAACCAGCAAAGGCGTAACCGTCATAGGAAATAGTTGCTTTGTATCTTGTCATAACTTCTATTTTATCAAGAAAATAATCTGTAGACAAGGTTCTAAAATAAATATTGTCTGGGTACAAAAATCCGAAAAGAAAAAACTTAGGAAACCAATCCTAAGCTCTCTTTTGAAGTAGGTACATGACAAAGATAGAGGTTACAATTAACCAAGATCCTAAGATAGCAAAGACCAACATCCCATTTTGTGTTAGCAAGCCAATTGCACCTAGAACAAATGGGGTCGTAAAGGCTCCGAAACTACAACCTAATACAGCAAATGAGGTTGCTTGATTGAGGAGTCTAGCTGGAATTCTTTCAGAGACAAGTTGAAAAACCGTCGTCAAGGCTACACTATAAGCAAAACCAGCCAGAATGCTTCCTGCCACCACCACCCACAAGGATGGAGATAAGGCAATCACAATTTGCCCTAAGCCAAAAGTAATTCCAGACCAGAGGAGCAACTTTTCTTTAAAGATAGAAATCAAGAAAGAAAAACTCACCCCAGCCACAATCCCGATTAACTGCATGACACTGAGAACAAAACTAGATAACTGGGCATCTCCAAGTCCTCTTTCCACCATCAAACTTGGAATACGAATCGTAATAGCCGTATTGGTACAAACTACCACTGCCGCTTCTATAGCTAGGATAAAAATCAAGCCTTTCATTTCCCGAGTTAAGCGACTTGCTTCCTTCTCCTTTTTCTTGACTTCTTTCTTTTCCTTTCCATAAGGTACAAAGAGCAGATAAAGGGTCAGCACCAAAAATCCAGCACTATAGGCTAGGAAGGTAGCTGTCCAACCAAAGGCCAACAACTGGCCAACTGCCAAGGTAATGAGAGAAGCTCCAACGACTTCTGCGGAACCGCGTAGCCCTAGCATCTGAATTCGCGTTTTCCCTTGATAACGCTCACTGATGATAGAAATAGCCTTGGCATTGATCATACCAACGCCCAAGCCAAAAAGAATCCGTGTTCCAAAAACAAAGGGGTAGGCTTGATACCAAAATGGAGCCGTTCCACTCAGTGATAAAATCAGCAAGCCCAAACTAATCTGTAATCGCTCAGGAAATATTTTTTCTAAGAAACCATTTAGTAGTAACATAATCATGATCCCAAAGGATGGCAAGCTCGCCAAGAGCTCAATTTGTTCCTTAGGATAACCTTGATAATAGTCAAACATGGCTGGCAGGGCACTCGAGATGGAAAAGGACGTAATCAAAACGAGGGAGAGAGCCAAAATACTGGCCCGTTCTAAAAATTGTTTCATGAAATCTCTTTCTATATTTTCTCTTAATATCTTTCTCTGTTGATAATTCTCAAGCAAGAAAAGAAGAAGTCTCATTCGTATATAGACTCCTTCTTAAACTCGAAAATGAATCCCTTGTGTCTTATACTCAATGAAAATCAAAGAGCAAACTAGGAAGCTAGCCGCAAGTTGCTCAAAACACTGTTTTGAGGTTGTGGATAGAACTGACGAAGTCAACTCAAAACATGTTTTTGAGGTTGCGGATAAAACTGACGAAGTCAGCTCAAAGCACTGCTTTGAGGTTGTAGATGAAACTGACGAAGTCAGTCACATATATACCCTAAGGCGAATCTGACGTTGTTTGAAGAGATTTTCGAAGAGTATTAGGATGACTTTCTCTTGATTTGCTTAATAAAGTAGAAGATAAATCCTGCCACCATATAGGCAACAAAGATAATCAGACACCACTTAAACACGACATCCCAACCCTTGTTCACATTCAAAAAGAAGTAAGGGAAGGGACTGACCTTAGAATTAGGAATGTCTAGTTTCAGTACCAAACCATTAAAAAGAGCAAAAATCATATACAGCAAGGGTAAAATCGTCCACACAACTGGATCCCAAATCTTGTATTGACCCTGTTTGTCAAAAAAGAGGGTATCCGCTAAAAACCAAAGGGGAACGATATAGTGGCAAAGGAAATTTTCTAGAGTATAAAAATTAGTCGCAATAGGCGCCAAGAGGAAATGGTAAATCACACAGGTAATCATGATACTCATGGTGACCCCACCTTTTAAACGCAGGAGACTTGGCCTTTGCCAATTTTCACCTAAACGGCTCATAACCTTTAGAAGATAGAGCGTAAAAATCGCTACTAAAAGATTTGACAGAACCGTATAATAGAGAAGCATCCCAAATCCACCATGCTTGGCGATTTCAAGATAAACTCCGGTAAAAGCCGCTAGAAACAAGAAGATACGGCTATAAAATACAAGTTTGTAGTGCTTTGACATGCTTAAATTTTCTTCACAAACTCTGATTTGAGCTTCATAGCACCGAAGCCATCAATTTTACAGTCGATATTGTGGTCACCTTCTACGATGCGGATATTTTTCACGCGCGTCCCTTGTTTCAAATCTTTTGGCGCACCTTTTACCTTCAAGTCCTTGATGAGAGTTACTGTATCACCGTCAGCCAATTTATTTCCGTTGGCATCGATAGCGACAAGACCTTCTTCTACATCTGCAACTTCAGCAGGATTCCACTCATGAGCACACTCTGGGCAAACCAGTAGGGCACCGTCTTCGTAGACATACTCTGAGTTACATTTTGGGCAATTTGGTAAGTTGTTCATAGTTTCTCCTTATCATCATTCACTATTCTTTGAAAATCAAAATTTCTCGAACAGCAACTATTATACCCTAAAATCAGCATTTTGACAAATTTAGAAAAAACCGATATCAATCTATCGGCTTTTCTACATCTACATTCTTTTTTCAGCTTCTGCTTTGATTTTTTCAACTACTTCTTGAATGTTCAAGCCAGTTGTATCAAGGTAGACAGCATCCTCTGCTTGTTTGAGAGGCGAAGTCTCACGATGACTATCCTTGTAGTCACGCGCAGCAATTTCCTCTTTTAAGGTTTCAAGATCTGTCTCAATTCCCTTGGCAATATTTTCCTTGTAACGGCGCTCTGCTCTTTCATCTACCGAAGCTACTAGGAAAATTTTCAATTCTGCTTGTGGCAATACAACCGTTCCAATATCGCGACCATCCATGACAATACCACCTTGCTGGGCGATTTCTTGTTGGAGAGAAACCAGTTTCTCACGAATTTCAGGAATTGCCGCAATAGCTGAAACATGATTGGTCACTTCATTTTCACGGATAGGATGGGTAATATCCACATCTCCTACAAAGACAAGCTGTTCTCCAGTTTCTGAACGTCCAAAACTGATTGGATGCTGGTCCAATAAGTCTAAGAGTTCTTCAACTTGTTCAACTCCTAATTGGTTCCTGAGAGCCATGTAAGTCGCTGCACGATACATAGCACCTGTATCTAGATAGGTGTATCCAAAATCCTTGGCAATAATCTTTGCGACCGTACTCTTACCGCTGGAAGCTGGACCGTCAATAGCAATTTGAATTGTTTTCATAGTAACTCCTATTTGATTTTGACAACATCACCTGGATTAGCAAACCAAGATCCTGTAGCCATGTGCCCAGGATTCAAAGCCTCTAACTGCGCAATCGAAATCCCAGCACGAGCGGCAATGGCTGCTTCTCCTTCTCCAGCCAAAACTTTTGTAGTTCCTTCTGGATCAGTTGGATGTTCTGAACTACTAGATGACTCTTCTACCTTTTCTTCTGAACCAGAAGATGCCTGCTCTGAACTACTAGAAGATGAAATCTGTACTACATTTGCATCAGAATCATGAAAATCTTTCAAGGCTGCTGTACGATTACTCCCACCCGATGACAGATAAATCAGAACAATAATCATCACAACTACAATCACAAAGAAAATACTTGCTAAAATAGTTAAGATACGATTCGCAATGACTCCCCCACCCTGTGATCTCGAACGACGGCCTGATCTTGCTTCTTCTTGATTTTCATAAATATCTTCTTGCCACGGTTCTTTTGCCATACCTTACTCCTTGTTTTTTTTCTACTTTCTTATTACAATATAAATATGAACATGAAAATCACACTTATACCCGAACGTTGCATCGCCTGTGGGCTGTGCCAAACTTATTCTGATTTATTTGATTACCACGATAATGGAATCGTGCGTTTTTACGATGATCCTGATCAACTAGAAAAAGAAATTTCTCCTAGTCAGGACGTCTTAGAGGCTGTTAAAAATTGCCCAACTCGCGCCCTGATTGGAAACCAGGAATCCTAAATCAATGGCGGTAATCCACTCCCTCTAGTTTAGCATATTTCCATGCAAAATTATAGTCTTTTCACTTTATTTTTTTCTGTAAAATCAGGAAGGTCGCTTTTTTCTTTGATAAGATAAAGTGGTCTTTTTTTAGTCTCTAGATAAATCTTACTGATGTACTTGCCGAGAATCCCAATGGTCAAGAGTTGAATGCCTCCCAGAAAGAGAATAACAGCCATCAGAGAGGTCCAACCTGATGTCGGATTGCCCAAAATGAGAGTTCGAACCACAACAAAAAAGGTCATCAGTAGAGAAATAAAACAAGATAGGAGACCTGCTACGAAGGCTATAATCAAGGGAAAATCTGAAAAATTAACAATCCCTTCAATGGAGTAGAAAAAGAGTTGCCTAAAACTCCAACTGGTCTTGCCAGCCTGCCTTTCGACATTAGGATAAGCCAAATAGTGGGTTTTAAAGCCGACCCAGGCAAAAAGTCCCTTCGAAAAACGATTGGACTCGGTCAAGCTTAAAATAGCATCTACTACAGACCGTCTCATCATGCGAAAATCACGGACACCTGAGGGCAGGGCTACTGGGCTAATTTTTTGCATAAGGCGGTAAAAGATATTAGCACAGAAACTACGAAAGAAGGGTTCTCCTTCTCGACTGGTTCTCCGTGTTCCAATACAGTCCAAGTCTGCATTTTGGTCTAGTAAGGTTTTCATCTCAAGCAGCATACTAGGAGGATCTTGGAGGTCTGCATCCATCACCACCACCAAATCTCCTGTCGCATATTGCAAACCTGCATAGAGGGCTGCTTCTTTGCCAAAATTTCGCGAGAAAGAAATATAATGAACTGCCGAATTTTGCTCCCGATAAGACTTTAAGAGTTCCAAGGTTCCATCATTTGATCCATCATCGACAAAGACATACTCTATTTCTGTTTCCAAATCTGGAAGTAAAGCTTCCAAAGCCTGATAAAAAAGAGGAAGTACTTCCTCTTCGTTTAAACAGGGGACAATGATTGACATCACCATCTTAGTCTTCAAATCCATTTGGATGCTTGCTTTGCCAACGCCATGCGTCTTCACACATTTGGGTGATACCAAGTTCTGCTTCCCAGCCCAGCTCTGCTTTAGCTTTTGCAGGATCTGAATAGCAGGCTGCGATATCCCCTGGGCGACGGTCTACGATGCGGTAAGGAATTGGACGTCCCACTGCTTTTTCCATATTTTGGATAATTTCAAGAACTGAGTAGCCTTTACCTGTTCCAAGGTTATAAACGTTTAGACCTGAACCTTTTTGGATTTTTTTCAGAGCTGCGACGTGACCTTTAGCCAAATCGACAACGTGGATATAGTCACGAACACCAGTTCCATCTTCCGTATCGTAATCGTCTCCAAACACTTGCACTTGCTCTAATTTCCCAACGGCTACTTGAGTTACATATGGCAAAAGGTTATTTGGAATACCGTTTGGATTTTCTCCCAAATCACCACTCTCATGGGCTCCGATTGGGTTAAAGTAACGAAGTAAGACCACATTCCATTCTGAGTCTGCCTTGTAGATATCTGTCAAAATTTCCTCTAGCATAAGCTTAGTACGGCCGTATGGATTGGTCACTGAAAGTGGGAAATCTTCCAAGATGGGTACTGTGTGCGGATCTCCGTAAACTGTCGCAGAAGAACTGAAAATGATGTTTTTACAGTTGTTTTCTTCCATTACCTTCAAAAGACTAACAGTCCCAGCAATATTGTTGTCATAGTAGGCAAGAGGAATACGGGTAGATTCACCGACAGCCTTCAAGCCAGCGAAGTGAATGACCCCTGTTGGTTCTTCTTGCTTGAAAATATCTCTGAGGGTATCTGTGTCTCGAATATCTGCCTCATAGAAAGGCACTTCAACTCCTGTAATTCTCTCAACAACTTCTAAACTTTTACGATTGCTGTTGACAAGGTTATCCACCACAACAACCTGATGACCTGCTTGGATTAACTCAATAACTGTGTGAGTTCCAATAAAACCTGCCCCACCCGTTACCAAAATCTTTTCTTGCATCTTCTTTCCTCGATTCTCGGATTATTTTTTCTTATTTTACCATTTTTGATAGGGAATGTCATTTGCCATCCTAGAGGGGAGACTAAAATTTAAGTAAAATTCTTATTCACTTTTTACTCGTTTGACATAGTTTTCAATTGGGTAGTTTAGAGGGTCCAAGGTCAACTCCTTGTCTTGGATAAGTTGGGCTAGATGGTAACCAATGATAGGACCAGTTGTGAGGCCTGATGAACCTAGTCCACTAGCAGCATAGACACCTGCCAATTCTGGCACCTGCCCAAAGAAAGGAGAGAAATCACTGGTGTAGGCACGGATTCCCACACGCTCAGCTCTGGAAGTCGCTTCTACCAAGCCTAGATAGTGAGGTAAGGCCGCATCCTCCATTTGCTGGAGCAAGGCTTCATCCACCGTCAAATCAAATCCCATATCATTTTCATGGGTAGCGCCTAAGGATAATTTCCCACCTGCAAAAGGAATCAAATCCCACTCCCCTTCTGGCATAACAACAGGATAGGATTCCATGTCTTGGGCAAGTTGATAGTCTCGGAGTTGTCCTTTTTGAGGACGAACATCCACTTTATATCCTAAGGGTTCTAATATGTGTCCCAACCAAGCTCCCGTCGCTAAAATAACCTGATCAAACACCTCTGTGCCAATCTGATGTCCTGATGCTAAAGGTGTCAGACTCACTTTTTCTTTGACCAGTTTGACTTGACTAGCTTCTAGCAAACGAGTCACTAAGAGTTGGCCATCCACTCTCGCTCCACCAGAAGCATAGAGCAAGCTGTCAAATCCCTGCAAATCAGGGAATAATTCATTAGCTGAGGCTTGGTCCAAAATAGCTAACTGACCTATCAAGGGAGATTCTTCCCTGCGCTGGAGGGCTAGTTGATAGAGTTCTTCCAACTTAGATTCATCCCTTTTCAGGAGAAAGACTCCCGAGCGCTGGTAAAAGTCGATTTCCTGACCAGACTTGTCTAAATCAGCTAACAAATCCACATAAAAGTCAGCACCCAAGCGTGCCATCTTGTACCATGCTTTATTGCGGCGTTTTGAAAACCAAGGACTGATAATGCCCGCCGCTGCCTTGGTAGCCTGCCCCTGTCCATGGTCAAAAACGGTCACCTTTAGGTCACTTTCTTTCGAGAGATAGTAGGCAGCTGTTGCTCCCACAATCCCTGCTCCGATAATAGCAACTTTTTTCATTGTCTTCACTTTCTAACTAGATATGGTGGAAAGGATTGGTTGATGCCTGACTAGGCAAGATATCAATATCCCAGCCTTTTTCTGCCTTCCATTGAGTAAGAAGTGCAGCGATTTTTTCCACAAAAAGCACTTCGATATAGTGACCTGGATCCAATGCCAGCAAGCCATCAGACAGCATATCTTGGGCAGTGTGATAGTAGATATCGCCAGTAATATAGACATCTGCTCCCTTAGCTAAAGCATCCTTATAGAAAGACTGGCCGCTACCACCACAGATAGCCACTCTTGAAATAGGCTTCTGCAAATCACTCTCTTGATAATGCACCATTCGAAGGCTATCTAGGCCAAAGACTTGCTTGACCTGGTAAGCCAATTCCCCAAATGTCTGAGGCTGAACATTCCCAATACGTCCAATTCCACGTTCAGGACCTGTCTCCTGCAGATAAGTCGTCTCCTCAATGCCTAGCATCTGGCAGAACCAGTCATTGAGGCCATTTTCAACGATGTCAATATTGGTATGGCTGACATAAACTGCGATATCATGCTTTATCAGATCAATGTAAATCTGATTTTGTGGACGGTTAGCAACCAAGTCCTTGATGGGACGGAAAATCGGCGCGTGCTTGACGATAATCAAATTCACACCCTTTTCAATGGCTTCAGCCACCGTTTCTTCACGAATATCTAGAGCAACCATGACTCTTTGGATATCCTTGTGCAAAGTGCCAATTTGCAGGCCACGACTGTCTCCTTCCATAGAAAATTCCTGAGGGCAAAAGGCTTCATACGCTTTAATCACTTCACTTGCTAGCATGGAGAACCTCCTTGATGGCTTGAATTTTATCTACTAAAACTTGACGTTCTTCCAAATTTTTTTCAGGGATTTGTCCGAGGGCAAACTCTAACTTAGCAGCCTCTTTTTGCCATTTTTGGACAAAGACTGGGCTGACTTCTTTGGACAAGAAAGGACCAAAGCGAACATCACTGGCTGATAGCTTCATTTGTCCCACTTCCACCACCAAAATCTCGTAAAACTTGCCAGCTTCTTCTAGAATACTTTCTGCCACAATCTGAAAACCATTGTCTTGCAACCAGATACGCAAGTCGTCTTCACGATTATTTGGCTGGAGAATCAGACGCCCTACATTGGCTAACTTGTACAAGCCTTCTTCTAATATCCTAGCAATCAAACGACCACCCATACCAGCAATGGTAATGACCGACACTTGATCTGTCTCTTCAAAGGCTGCCAAGCCATTGGCTAAACGAACCTGGATTTTCTCCTTTAGACCATGAGCCTCAACATTTTTGACCGCAGATTGGTAGGGACCTTCCACAACCTCCCCTGCAATAGCTCCTTCGATTTGGCCTCTCTCAACCAACTCAATTGGCAGATAAGCATGGTCACT
Source organism: Streptococcus sp. 959 (assembly GCF_013277075.1). Taxonomy (GTDB): domain Bacteria; phylum Bacillota; class Bacilli; order Lactobacillales; family Streptococcaceae; genus Streptococcus; species Streptococcus pseudopneumoniae_C. Next base: position 43,788 of record NZ_VMMF01000027.1, on the reverse strand, counting down.
TCCCACATCTAGTAAAATAGTTCCCTGTGGCACAAAGGAAGCCACCAATTCTAATCTCTTTGAAATCATCTTCTCTCACTTTCCAAAACTCTGTTACCTTTTATTATACCACATTCCGGCTGGCAATCTTGCACCTAAAAAAACCGCAATCCACAGATTGCAGTCTTTCTTTATTTTTTCGCTTGGTAACGACTGGTCAGGATGAAAATTACGGTAAAGACCAGCATCATGGCCCCATAGACCGGCAGTGTTTGTCCTGTTAATGTCGAAATTTCAAGCAGTTTTTGAATTCTTGGGAAGAAAGCTGTGGCTAAGAAACCTCCTACTGACCAAACAATCAAGAGGACACGCCATAGGGTAAATGGCATGCAGGCTCTAAATACGGATAAGAAACCGATAGACCCAAGTAGATAATAGAGGAGGGTAGATATTTCTATCTCAGACCAACCTTGACTACTTCCAAATAGTTTCACAAAGAGAACGCTGAAGACGACCATCAGTGCACTTGGTAGGGCACGAAGCATGGATCTTCTGAGGAAGTTTGGCTCAACAGGTTTGATATTTCGCTCAAAAGTCAGAACGAATGGTGGGAAACCTTCCACGAACTGGTCGATCATGGTAATTTGAATCGGAATGAAAGGGAAAATCAAGATCCATTCAGACCGTCCCAGAAGAGCACTGGCAATACAGATGACTGCGAGCAAGAAAGAATAGATGGTCTTTATCAAGAAAATCGGGGCGATATGGGCAATGTTATTGACCACCCGACGACCTTCAAAGAGAATCTCAGGAACATCATTAAAGTCAGAGTTCAAGAGAACCAGATTGGCAATCTGACGAGTCGCAGGATCTCCCTCAGCCATCACGATAGAACAATCCGCCTCACGAAGGGCCAAGATATCATTAACTCCGTCCCCTGTCATAGCTGTTGTATGACCCGCTTTTTTCAGCGTTTGGATAATGAGTTTCTTTTGATGAGGGGAAACACGTCCGAAAATAGCTGTCTCCTCAGCCATAGCAACCAATTCCTCATCCTCGATTTTCGAGCAATCTACATAGCTCTGGTAGTCCGCAAAACCAGCCTTCTGGGCAATGCTGGATACCGTAACTGGATTGTCACCAGAGATGATCTTGAGGCCTACTTCCTGAGAACGGAGATAGTCCAGCGTCTCTTCTGCTCCCTCTCGAATCGGGTCCAAGATTTCCAGCAAGGCTAGAGCCTGAATATCAGATGGTTTCTGTGGTTTGTGATGGTCCAGTTTTTCCTGACTGAAAGCCAAGACCAAGACACGTGAACCTCTCTCCAAGGCCTCTCTGGCTTCAGGGACTTCAGAATCCAGCAACATCTCAGGCGCCCCTAAGAAAACTGTTCCCAAATCTTCCAATTCCATTGCTCCCCACTTGCGGTCGCTAGAGAAGGGAAGATTGGCAATCATAGGATAAGTAACTTCTCCCACAAAACGCTTTCGAATAGCTTGGGCTGTTGGATTCTTATCCTCACTATGGGCCATATAGCTTGTCAGGATGCTGGCAATAGCCTCTTCACCGTAAGTTTCCGTCAGTGGAAGAACAGCCTCCACCTGCATCTTTCCTTGGGTGATGGTACCCGTCTTATCCAAACAGAGCATATCCACGCGCGCCAAGGTCTCAACAGAGTACATCTCCTGCACCAAAACCTTTTTCAATCCCAACTTAATCACCGCAGTCAAGAGCGACGTAATGGTCAAAAGGGCGATTCCCTTGGGCAACATTCCCAGTAGGGCTGTCGATGAATTTACAACGGACGACTTAAGAGGCAGGCCTTTTAAGATCAAGGCTTCTAGCAGGAGAGCTAGACCAAAGGGAATGATAATCTTCCCAGTAAAACCAGCTAGCTTGTCCAGCGATTTCATGATACGAGAGTTGATGGGTTTCACAGTCTTAGCCTCAAGCATAAGTTTGGCAGCATAGTTGTCTGCACCGACATGGTGAACTTGAGCTAAAACTGACCCACTGGCTAAAAAACTTCCTGACAAAAGCAAGGCGTCAACTTCCTTTTGCACCAAATCACTTTCCCCCGTTAACATGGCTTCATTGACTTCCGAAAAGCCTTCCAAAACCAAGGCATCACTGGGAATCTGCTCTCCAGCAGACAGACGAATCACATCTCCTAACACCAATTCTTCAGGATTCAGAGCCACTTCTTGGCCATCACGAATGGTTTTGACCTTTTCCTTGGTCATGAGATTGAGCTTATCCACCATGTGTTTGGCTCGCAGCTCGGTCACAATTCCAGAAAAAGCGTTAAAGCAGATAACAGCAAAGAAGACTAGATTGCTCCAAGCCTGCACAAAGGCGAGTGCCAAAGCAATGGCAAAATTCAAAGCGTTAAAAAGGGTAAAGACATTTCGTTTAACGATTTGCCAAGTACTGGTACTGGCTGATGCGGTAAAATCATTGACCAAGCCCTTAGCCTGTCTTTCCTTGACTTCTATTTGGGTTAATCCCATAATCTTATTTTTATCCATAAATTCTATCATATCATTTTTTCTAAAAGAATTCTAATCTCATCCTAAATATGCACCTAGTCAAGGGAAAAGTTTGCCAGCCCTCCTTTGATAAGGTATAATAATAACAAGAAAATAATCGAAGGAGATCGCATGTTTTATACTTATTTACGTGGATTGGTTGTCTTGCTCCTATGGTCCATCAATGGCAATGCCCACTATCATAACACTGATAAAATTCCTAATCAAGATGAAAATTATATTCTGGTTGCACCTCACCGCACCTGGTGGGACCCTGTTTACATGGCCTTTGCGACCAAGCCAAAACAATTTATCTTTATGGCCAAAAAAGAGCTCTTTACCAACCGTATCTTTGGTTGGTGGATTCGCATGTGTGGTGCCTTTCCTATCGACCGAGAAAATCCGAGCGCTTCAGCCATCAAATATCCTATCAATGTCCTCAAAAAAAGTGACCGCTCTCTCATCATGTTTCCAAGTGGAAGCCGTCACTCAAATGATGTCAAGGGTGGCGTAGCTCTGATTGCCAAAATGGCCAAGGTCCGTATCATGCCAGTTACCTACACAGGTCCCATGACTTTGAAGGGCTTAGTTAGCCGTGAACGTGTCGATATGAACTTTGGAAATCCAATCGATATTTCAGATATCAAGAAAATGAATGATGAAGGCATTGAAACAGTTGCCAATCGTATCCAAGCAGAATTTCAACGTCTGGACCAAGAAACCAAACAATGGCACAATGATAAAAAACCAAACCCACTCTGGTGGCTTATCCGTATCCCTGCCCTCATCCTTGCCATTATCCTCGCTATCCTAACCATCATCTTTAGCTTTATCGCAAGCTTCGTATGGAATCCAGATAAGAAGAGAGAAAAACTTGGTTAAATAAATACAACAATCCCTTGGCAAAATCCAAGGGATAAATCTTTTATTCGATTTTCCATTTTTGGGCCAACCAGCTGGAAAAAGCTAGGAATCGTTCAGCTACTTGTTCATGGTGTCCATAAGGATCAAAGACAAACTGGCCGTTCGGATAGCATTTCTGAAGACTGGTATGGATCTGCTCAGCATAGGCTGGTGCTTGAGCCAAGCGATTGCTATGATGAGCTCCTTCTGTTTGACCATTCTGTAAATACAGCAAACAGTCCAAATTTTTCACATTTTCTTCCTTGCAGTAAGTCACAAAATCAGGATACCAAAAGGAACCACAGATCGAAAAGACACAGGAAACCTTGTCAAAGCTGAAAAGACTATAGACTGCCGCCAAACCACCTAGTGAGTAGCCTCCATAAGCAAGGCGTGCTTCATCCAGTCGATAAAGCGACTGCAACTTGTCTAAAAGGCCTCCAAATAAATGATCATGATAGACGTTGGCCTGACCTCCAAAATCTGGAGCTCCCTCTCTCAGAGCCGATGTCGTCCAGGGAGTGTAGTCGGCTAAGCGATTTTTAGAGGTCAGTCCCACTAAAATCACAGATTCAGAAAGTGACGATAAGAAGTCCAAGTTTCCATCATTCAAGAGAATCGCTGGATAGGTTTGATTGGGATCATAGGTCGAAGGCAGGCTGACCTTGACTTGGATTCCTTCCCAATCAAACTCATTATTTATTGATAAAGTCATTGATTTTTTCAAGGGAATCAATCACTGCTGGACCATAATCCATCAACTCATCGTAAGAGATAGTCATTATTTTTTGATTCTTAATAGCAGGAACACCTTCCAAAACAGCATTTGCCTTCATCAACTCTACTGCGTTGGCATCCAATTTTTTATTGCGATCGCTGGTTACATAGATAATCAATTCAGGATCCATTGACACGAGATTTTCCAAGGTCAAGCCTGATGTCCCCGTAGCAACGTTTGTATAACCAAGTTGGTTCAGCAAACTTTCTTGCAAAGCAGACTTGTAAGCACCGAAAGTTTCATCATTATAAGCAACCATAATCAAAGCCTTTTTCTTTTCACCTTGGCTTGCTGGATTTGCTTTCTTAACAGCGTCAATTTTAGTTTGTAATTGGGCTGCGTATTCATTAGCCTTGTCCTGAACATTAAAAATCATTCCAAGATTTTTGACATCTTCTACGATATTCCCCAAATCTTGCTGAATTGTTGAGAGAGAAGCTTTTTGTGTATAAACTGGGATTTTATTCTCATTCCAAGTGCTAACTGCCCCCAAGGATTTTTCAGAAAACATCATATTTCGACCCATCACAGCGTCTGGCTCATAAGAAAGGACTGTCTCTTGTGAAACTGTTTTTTTATCCCCAATTTGAGGAATCGTCGCAATCGCGTCCTTGTATTTGTCCGTCACAGCATTGTCTGGATTGAGCATGCCAACAATTTTATCCTTCAACCCCAACTCCAATAAGATTTCAGTGGTTGAAAGATTGTTGGTGATAACTTTTTCAGGTGCCTTGTCAAAAACTTGTTCTACTTCATTTCCTTTAGCATCATAGGTCTTGACCGTTAACGGATAAGTCGTCTCTGTGCTGGCCTTTTGACTTGTTTCTGCGCTTGATTGTGTCGTAGCTTTTTCAGTGGTAGTGTTGCCACAAGCTGCCAAAGTTAAGGTAGCTACTGTTACGAGTAAAATGCTTAGTGTTTTTTTCATCTTGTTTTCCTTTTCATTCTTATAAATAGTGAATCATAGCTTGCTGATCCTCGGTCCAAGTCACCTGACTTTGAACTCCATATACAGTTTGCAATGACTCAGGGGTGATGATCTCCTTTGGAGTCCCTTGGTAAAGGATTTCCCCTTCTTTCATCAGATAGAGATAATCCGAATAGCGACAAGCAAGTTGAATATCATGCAGGACAGCTAGAATATTGATATTGAGATTTTTCACAATGGCTAACAAGTCTAGCTGATACTTGATATCCAAGTGATTGGTTGGTTCGTCAAGGAGCAAGAGAGTCGGTTCTTGCGCCAAGGCACGTGCTAACAAGACTCGCTGTTTCTCTCCCCCTGACAGGGACGAATAGAGACGAGTTTTCTTCTCGAGCATATCCACCTTAACGAGAGCATCTTGAACGAGCGCATAATCCCTTTCCCTTTCCTTTTGTAGAAAAGAGAGGTGGGGAGTTCTTCCCAGCAAGACAATTTCCTCAACTGTACAATCAAACTGCAGCTGGTTAAACTGGGTCACAACTGCCATTTGCTTGGCTGTTTCTTTGAGCGTCCATTGTTCCAGAGGCTTTCCATCTAGGCTTATCAAGCCTTTGTCCACCTTTTCCTGACGATAAAGGAGTTTAAGTAGACTGGTTTTTCCACTTCCATTTGGTCCTAGTATCGTGTGAAATTGATTCCCTTCAACCTTAAGAGAGACTCCTTTGAGGATTTTTTTCTCTCCTAGTCCAAAGTGGACATCCTGACAAATCAAGTCCATATCAGACCCTCACCTCCCTTCGCCTACCCCCAACAATGTAGATAAAGAAGGGAGCACCTACCAAGGCTGTGAAAATACCAATAGGAAGCTCTGCGTTTGGAATGATGATACGAGAGAGTACGTCTGCCCAAATGACAAAGAGGGCGCCTAGCAAGGTTGCAACAGGAAAAAGCCTCTTGTAATTCGTTCCTACTAACCCTCGAGCTAAATGTGGAGTAATCAGACCAACAAATCCAATAATCCCACAGGTTGCCACTAAAACAGCTGTCAGCACAGCTACCACGGTCACGTAAAGATACCAATAGAAGCATAAGGGAATTCCCAAAGTTAAAGCAGCCTCATCTCCCATCATCATCGCATTGAAAACACGATACTGGGTAGAGAAAAATAGAAAGGCTATTCCTACTACTATAGTTGGCAGGACCAAATCAGACCAGGTAGTCCCGGCAAGCGAGCCCATAGTCCAAAACTTAATGGTCATCACACTGTCCGCATTAGCGCCAACTGAGATAATAAAGTTGGAAAAAGCCAGAAAGAGAGCGTTGACCACCGTTCCTGATAAGATCAGACTGGAAGTCGTCATCTTTCCCTGCATAGAGGCAATGATGAGGACAGCAATTGTTGCCAAAATAGCTCCAAGAAAAGCTCCAAGGCTAATCATCACTTTTAAACCAAGAATGATGCTCAAGGTTGCCCCTAGAGTTGCACCCGCAGATATTCCTAAGACATAAGGCTCTGCTATGGGATTGTTCACTGTAGACTGCATCACGCTACCACACATAGAAAGGCCTGCTCCTACTATCAGACCCAGCAATACTCGGGGGAACCTCATATTCCATACAATGGCAAGAGTAGACTTGGAAACCTCTCCTATCTCAAGAGGAAATCCCAACCTGCTCAAAATAATCCGATAGGTATCTCCTAGATCAATCGCAACAGATCCCATTGAAACTGCTAGAAAGAGAGAAATCCCTAAAATACCTAGCAAAATAACTAAAAGTAACAAAAATTGCTGGTCTTGTCGGCTTCCATAAAATTTGGAAAGCATGCAAACCTCCTTTGATAGAATCTTAAAAATTTAGAAAATTCTCATGAAAAGTATACCATATTTTCAACAATGGAACAAGATGAGAACAAATGAATATAGTTGGTTTTATAGTGCTAGGAACCGTAAGTAAAGATAATACTTGAGTATATCGAGGTAAGGTGACAACGTAAAAAGCCCTCTGAAAATCAGAGAGCTGATTTGAGCTCGGGCTAAAATCCTAGTGAAACAAAAAAATCTACACGGTCAGAAAAGTCTCTATCGTGCCATTTTCATACATGATGTATAGTCCAAGTAGAATGAATACTAAGGGCACAATGATTCGCTCGTATTTTTCAATTGTCTCGAATATTAATGGAATAGAGGATAACACCCGACTAATCTCGCATAAGATAATTATGCCGATTACAAACACAAGCAAGGCCACGAGGGTCTGTGACCAATCTAACGAAGCAAAATAAGGTATATAGATACCTAAATTATCTCCGCCAGACGCAATTGTCAGCAATGTAACTGTCCAAAACAGTTGATTTGCCTTGCTTTGTTCTAATCTTTCAATAATTTCTTCCTCTTCTTCCTCACCTTCTCCAACAATTGCAAAGCGAATCCCTAAATAGATAGGGATTAAACCAAGCAATCCAACCATCCATTCTTCAGGCACGAAATTAACGACATAAGCAGCAACTAAACTCGCCCCTACAAGTAAGCCTGTGCCTAGATATTGCCCCGCATAAATATGCCATTTTTGTTTATTCTGTGATAGCTGTGCAAATAAAATAATTAAAATAATTAAATAATCGATACTGGTAGAAATATAAACACCAATAGCAGATATGATTGTCTGTCCCATAAAAACCTCCTGTATTAGTCAGTAATAAATCAGCAGATTTTAGGAGAGCACAGACACATTAATTTAGCTATCGCTAGTGGGTAATGCCGAACGTAGGAAAGCATTTTACTCCTCCTCAAAACGTAGTTACAAAGTAATTTCTAACTGAAATTCAATGACTACTTCCATGTAAAGTATAACATATTATACTTTACTTCGTAAAGTGTGGGCTCTCCGAGGGGGCTTGCAGACAGCTACTAGGCTTTTCAAGCCGAGTAGCTGCGCACCTTTATGGTGTAATTAGATGGTACCATTTGAGGTTTTTGTAGTCTCCAAAATTGTGACCGATAAAACCTGCTGCGTTTTAGACTCGTCCGTGAGGGAGTTTTTGTAGTCTCCAAAATTGTGACCGATAAAACATGGTAAAGCTAAAAAGTGGCAATTGTATGGTTTTTGTAGTCTCCAAAATTGTGACCGATAAAACTAGAGTGATGAGTTACGAGTGTTCGAATTGGTTTTTGTAGTCTCCAAAATTGTGACCGATAAAACCTCAATAAAAAAGTCCTCTGAAGTCCGAGAGCTGATTTGAGCCCGGGCTAAAATCCTAGTGAAAAAGATGAAACTCCTTATGTTCATCGAACACTGTGTCGTTTCCCTATTTTCATACAGATTTCTTGAGCCCTTAGCATCATGATTCTTGCTGGATAAACCGTTTATAGACTAGGAGATGAGGAGAAGATTGTACAAAATTTTTAGTGAAACAAAAAAATCTCCCCGAAGGGAGAATATCTGGTTTATTTTACCTTACAGTGCTAGGAACCGTAACCGAAGATTATACTTGAGTATATCGAGGTAAGGTAACAGAATAAAAAGCCCTCTGAGGTCAGAGAGCTGATTTGATCACGGGCTAAAATCCATACAAAAAAGCTACCCGATAGAGTAGCTTCATTATCAAGATTTGTTCAATTGAACACGGCCTAAGTACTTGGCAAAAAAGATAAAATTTCCTAGAAACTGAAGTTTCTTCGCCAATTTTCCTATTTTTGCTTTGTGCTTTTAACGGCCTTTGTTTCTTGAATTAGCGACGAAGTCCTAGAGAGTTGATCAACTCACGGTAACGGTTAACGTCGTTTTTACGCAAGTATGCAAGCAAGTTACGACGGCGACCGATTTTCTTCATCAATCCACGGTATGTAGCGTGGTCTTTTTTGTGTTGTTTGATGTGTTCGTTAAGGTGGTTGATTTCCCAAGTAAGGACAGCAACTTGAACCTCTACTGAACCTGTATCACCTTCGTGACGTGCATATTGCGCAATGATTTCATTTTTTTTCTCTTTTGAGATTGCCATGATGTTTCTCCTTTTTATTTGGCTTCATCCGAGTGACAGGTTGGCATGCCTGCAACCAAGAAGAAGTTATTTGTCTTTACGACAATCCTTATTCTACCAATAACTAACTTCTTTGTCAACAGATTTACTTTCTTTCTCTTTGCTTCACTAGCATCATTAAGAATGTCAACTTCTTCTAAAGATTACCATATCTGATTGCCAACAACTTTCCAACAAGGAAATTCAAAAAAATCTACAAAAATCTTGAAAATTTTCACAATCATGCTATAATAATCCATAGAGACAAGTCACTTAGTCCCTTTCTACTAGAGAGTGCGTGGTTGCTGGAAACGCATAGGAAGCCTAAACTGATACTACTCTTGAGTTTTTTATGAAAACATAAAACGGTGGCTACGTTAGAGCCAATCAGAGGTGTCCCTCTCTTTTGAGGTACATAAATGAAGGTGGAACCACGTTGCGACGTCCTTTCGAGGATGTCGCTTTTTGTTTTTCTAACTTTCACAATCCTCTGTCCCTGTTTTTAAAATAGGGTTCACACATTCGTCAATAATATAAGTAAGGAGAACATCATGATTAACATTACTTTCCCAGATGGCGCTGTTCGTGAATTCGAATCTGGCGTTACAACTTTTGAAATTGCCCAATCTATCAGCAATTCCCTAGCTAAAAAAGCCTTGGCTGGTAAATTCAACGGCAAACTCATCGACACTACTCGTGCTATCACTGAAGATGGAAGCATCGAAATCGTGACACCTGATCACGAAGATGCCCTTCCAATCTTGCGTCACTCAGCTGCCCACTTGTTCGCCCAAGCAGCTCGTCGCCTTTTCCCAGACATTCACTTGGGAGTTGGTCCAGCTATCGAAGACGGTTTCTACTACGATACTGATAACACAGCTGGTCAAATCTCCAACGAAGACCTTCCTCGTATCGAAGAAGAAATGCAAAAAATCGTCAAAGAAAACTTCCCATCAATCCGTGAAGAAGTGACGAAAGACGAGGCTCGTGAAATCTTCAAGAACGACCCTTACAAGTTGGAATTGATTGAAGAACATTCAGAAGACGAGGGTGGTTTGACTATCTATCGTCAGGGTGAATACGTGGACCTCTGCCGTGGACCTCACGTCCCATCAACAGGCCGTATCCAAATCTTCCACCTTCTCCATGTAGCAGGTGCTTACTGGCGTGGAAATAGCGACAATGCTATGATGCAACGTATCTACGGTACAGCTTGGTTTGATAAGAAAGACTTGAAAAACTACCTTCAAATGCGTGAAGAAGCTAAAGAACGTGACCACCGTAAACTTGGTAAAGAGCTTGACCTCTTTATGATTTCTCAAGAGGTTGGTCAAGGACTTCCATTCTGGTTGCCAAATGGTGCAACTATCCGTCGTGAATTGGAACGCTACATTGTCGACAAAGAGTTGGCTTCTGGCTACCAACACGTCTACACTCCACCACTTGCTTCTGTTGAGCTTTACAAGACTTCTGGTCACTGGGATCATTACCAAGAAGATATGTTCCCAACTATGGACATGGGTGATGGGGAAGAATTTGTCCTTCGTCCAATGAACTGCCCACACCACATCCAAGTCTTCAAACACCATGTTCACTCTTACCGCGAATTGCCAATCCGTATCGCTGAAATCGGTATGATGCACCGCTACGAAAAATCTGGTGCCCTGACTGGTCTTCAACGTGTACGTGAAATGTCTCTCAACGATGGTCACCTCTTTGTAACTCCTGAACAAATCCAAGAAGAATTCCAACGTGCCCTTCAGTTGATTATCGATGTTTATGAAGATTTCAACTTGACTGAATACCGCTTCCGCCTCTCTCTTCGTGACCCTCAAGATACTCATAAGTACTTTGATAACGATGAGATGTGGGAAAATGCTCAAACCATGCTTCGTGCAGCCCTTGATGAAATGGGCGTGGACTACTTTGAAGCCGAAGGTGAAGCAGCCTTCTACGGACCAAAATTGGATATTCAAGTTAAGACAGCCCTTGGAAAAGAAGAAACACTTTCAACTATCCAACTTGACTTCTTGCTTCCAGAACGTTTCGACCTCAAATACATCGGAGCTGATGGTGAAGAACACCGTCCAGTTATGATTCACCGTGGTGTTATTTCAACTATGGAACGCTTCACTGCTATCTTGATTGAGAACTACAAGGGTGCCTTCCCAACATGGCTTGCACCACACCAAGTAACCCTCATCCCAGTTTCTAACGAAAAACACGTGGACTACGCTTGGGAAGTAGCGAAGAAACTTCGTGACCGTGGTGTCCGTGCAGACGTGGATGAGCGCAATGAAAAAATGCAGTTCAAGATCCGTGCTTCACAAACCAGCAAGATTCCTTACCAATTGATTGTTGGAGACAAGGAAATGGAAGAGGGAACTGTTAACGTTCGTCGCTATGGCCAAAAAGAAACACAAACTGTCTCAGTTGATGACTTTGTTCAAGCTATCCTTGCTGATATCGCCAACAAATCACGCGTTGAGAAATAAGAGATAAAATCCTAGCTACCTAAAAAGCAACAACTATTTCAGCTGTTGCTTTTTATATTTTTACTCAATGAAAATCAAAAAGCAAACTAGGAAGCTAGCCGCAAGCTGTACTTGAGTACGGTAAGGCGACGCTGACGTGGTTTGAATTTGATTTTCGAAGAGTATTATTTAATCCGAGCTAGTAGTGATTGACCAAACCACCACACAAGATTTACTTTCATGAGTTAGATAAGGTCAATATCCTCAATCCTTGTCTGCTTCATTTTCTTTTACGAGATCTTTTTGTGAATCTTTTTCAGAGAGTTTTTGATCGATATACTTGTTAATGATTTCATAAAATTCCTTGGTCGTATCACTGTCTAATTTTGTCGAATTATGGACTTGATTGACTTTCAATTGAACAGATTGAATGCCGTAAGAGGCTTGTTTTTTGTGGAGAGTTTCTAATTCTTCTTCTGAAATTGGATCTCCAACAACCGTCAAGACTAGTTCATTGCTCCTTGACTTGTAGACTTGATTAATGACCGTATGATTGGCGAACTCTTTTCCTACAAATTGTTTGATCCCTTCTTTTCGTGCTTGATCCATCGTCAGAGTGACTGCTGAATAGCTGGCTGGAAGAACCAATAATACAATCAAGGAGATCAACCCAATTCTCATTTTAATGTTTAGCTCTTTAAATGAACTTAAGGGAGATTTTCTCATCATAATTCTTGTTCCAACAATGTTGATTAGCATGATAAAGACACAGTTGATCAAGAAAAGATAAAAAGCCCCAAATAAAAATCGTACATTTCCATTAGCTAAACCATATCCTGCAGTGCAGATAGGTGGCATCAGAGCTGTTGCAATGGCTACTCCTGGCACGATATTGTTTGCTTCTTTTTTCCTTGAACCAATGAAACCTGCTATCCCACCAGCAATAGCAATGAGCACATCCCAAATGGTTGGAGAGGTTCGTGCAATCAATTCGCTACTTTCATAGGATAAGGGAGAAATCCAGAAATACAGAGCCGAGACAAGCAAGCTGACCAATACTTGGGTAAATAAAACCTCTAGAGATTGCTTGATTAAACGCGTATCAAAAATAGCTAAACCAAATCCGAGTCCAACAATCGGTGTCATAAGAGGGGAAATCAGCATGGCTCCAATAATGACAGCTGTTGAATTCATATTTAGTCCGATAGAGGCAATAAAAATCGCACACATCAAAATCACTGTATCTCTTAATCGAACATGAAGATCATCATATAATTTCTCACGGTATTCACGTGTTGAATAGTTTCCGATCATTGGTTACTCCTTTTATTTCACATAATCTTGTTTCTGCATGGATGAGGGTAGAGAGACTTCTGTCCAATCTTATATATTTTTCTTCTCACCTGTTATTCTTTTGAAAATTATCCTTTAAGTATCCGTCAGTCCATCCTTAACATTATATCAAAAATTTTACAGTCTTTCTCTGACGAACTCTATTCCGTAACGGTCAATCAATTTAATCATGTACCTAATATTAGAATTGTTTATCCCAAATTTATTTGAAAGCTTCTCTAAGCTATATCCTTGTTTTCTAAGTTCATAGATCTGAACTTTATCATCATAAGTTAACTTCATGATAAAAACACCCCAAAAGTTAGATTTTTTGGCTAACTTTTGGGGTTCAGTTCAGAAGAACCTTGATACTATGCGTTTTATTCTTTATAATTTAGCTATTTCAAAATTACAAGTTCTCCATTCTTAATTTCCCAAACTTGGTCAAACTTACTTAATAATTCGTTTTGGCGATGTAAAGTAACAATGACGGCACTTGGTAGTTCCAGAACTCTTTCCAATTCCATTTTAAACTGATTAGTATCCAAGGCAGAGAAAGGTTCGTCTAGGATAAGCAATGGATTTTTACGATTTTTCTCACGATTTAAATACATTCGTTGTTGCTGACCACCTGACAGGGTTTGTGGTGGAATTTTTTCAAAATCTTCTTCTCTGAATTTTTCATTGAAACTATTGAATAGCGTTACATTATTTTCATAACTCGAAATAAATGTATGTTCTTGTTGCAGAATCATACCGAATCTTCCCCAAAGATGGTCCAAAACAAGCCCATCTAGCACAATTTGTCCTTCAAAATCTTCATCTGTTCCATTTAAAATGTTGAGAAGACTACTTTTTCCAGACCCATTCTTACCAATAAGCGCAATTTTATCCCCTTTTTGAATCGTAGCGGAAGTAATTATCAATTTTGATTCTCCCAGTTGTTTGGAAATGTTTTTCAAAGTAATCGTATCAAAAGAATGTTGAGGTGCTTGAACTGAAACGGATCTCCCAACAATGTTTTGAAAACTCTTGATTACAGGCTTTACGGACTCTAACATTTGTAAATCATAAAGGATTTCCTGTATTGGTTCAGAAAAAGCATTAATATATCCGAAACTCGCCACCACCTCAGGAATACCGAGTTGCTGGTGAGATAGAGAGTAGGCTAAATAAATAAACAGAACAAGACTAATGAATTCAAAAGAAACACCTGTCAATAAGATGCCTGTAATTTTTGTCAAACCATACTTAAAATACTTATCCTGCAAATTCTTTAGAGAGCTCTTTTGTTGATTCAAAAAATGCGACATAGTTAGTTTATTTACCAAATGATGTCCCATGAGCAAATCCTCCAAAGTTCGATAGTAATCTCCTTGTTTTTTCAAGTAAACCTGTCTACGATTAGCGGTCAACTTCCCAACGATTTTAGGAATTTGAATACTAATTCCAGTGGAAAAGATTAAAATCAGTGATACAATAGGATTAATTGTTCTGCTAATAATGAAAGCGTAAATGATGATACGTAAAATTTGTTTGATAAAACTCATCAATGGAGGAAGGTAATCCTTTTCCAACGAATCTAGGTCATTAGATTGATAGGAAATATACTCTGCTACTGTTTTCTGCTTGAAATCGTGGTGACTGAGTCCCAGAAGTGAACGAAACCACTCATTTTTCAAAGTAGTCGAAAAGATAATCCCCTGCTTCCAATCAAGTATCATTTGGATATAGTTACAACTCAAATAGCCTGCCACTGACATAGAGTAACCATATAGAGCTACTTGATAATCCCCTTTGATTAATGCCTGCGTGAAATACGGTAACAAAGCTGTGCAGATATTCGATACTACACCAAAAAGAAAATTAAAGAAGAGATACCATTTAATAGTTTTAAGATATGGTAGCATATACAATACTCCTTGCTAATGCGTTTTTTTACATATCGCAGAACAATCTCTACTATTCCCTATTTCAGATAGTGCGATACTCGGACATTGAGTGCAATAATTGTAAATCACACAAGTACTGCAGTTTTTACTATCATTCAAAATATAATTTGCTATTTTGTAAAATATAGGTCTATCCCATGTTTCTTTGATAGATGTAAAATGAATATTTCCAATACTTCTATTGAAAGTAAGCTTTTTCAGCTTTTTCTAACGATTTAGGCTATTTCGTGACACACCCACAATCCGTGAAAATTCTGGTTATATCAGATTATGTGATTTTCGTAAGAATTTTATATTGTCTCCAATCATGGCAGTCTCCTTTTACTTGATAAAACTATTATAACATTTAGAAATTAAAAACTGGTTCAAAATCAATAGAATGTGTGTATTCGATACATTCAATAAATTCTTGGAAACAATTCCACACCAGTTACACAAATCTATATACACCTATCTCATTCAAAATAAAAAGAAAGCTGCAGTTCTTTTAATCCTGTATCAACGATTCATTCTGAAATCGAATAGGAAACATTTCCCAAGTCTACAATTCACTTCATCTCAAATTAATTTTTGTAATTCACCCTTAGTTTATAGATTTTATACTCAACAAAAGTATAAAGCATACAAAACTTCACTTTGAACCAGTATTTATACTATATTCCGTATTAAAAATTCTATTATTGGTTTTGTAAAAAACAGTCTTCAAATATCCTGAAATATAGCAAAAAGAGATTGGGTAAAAACTCATTGCCTCTTCTCACTCAAGGACTAAGTTCACTTGAGCAAACTGAATCCGCACTATCGTTCCTTTTCCAACCTCAGACTCGATACGAATCTGGTGACCTAGTTCTTCAGAAATTTTCTTAGATAGGTAGAGGCCAAGACCAGATGACTGCTGGGTTAGGCGCCCATTGTAACCTGAAAATCCGCGTTCAAAGACTCGGAGGACATCACTGTTTTTTATCCCAATTCCTGTGTCCTTGATACAAAGCTCTTGCCCCTCCATATAAATCTCCAGACCACCTTCCTTGGTGTACTTGAGACTATTTGAGATAATTTGTTCAATGACCACTAGCAGCCACTTTTTATCCGTCACGATTTCTTTATCAAGGTCATGTAGGTTGACATTTAAGCCTTTTTGAATAAAGAAAAGAGCATATTTACGAATTATTTCCTTGACCAAGTCCTCAATTTGAACCTGCTTTAAGACCAAATCATCATGGAAACTTTCTAAACGCAGGTACTGTAAAACTAGATTGGTATAGGAGTCAATCTTGAAAATTTCCTGTTCTAATTGCTGCTTCAGTTGGCGGTCGGCTACTTCTGCAACTAAGAGTTGACTAGCTGCAATGGGGGTCTTAATCTGATGGACCCACAAGGTATAGTAATCCAGCAAATCCGTCAGTTTTCTTTCTGCGTCAGACCTCTGCTGATAGAGTTCCATCTCCCGCGCTTCTAATTTTTCAGCCAAAACTCTTTCCAATGGAGATTTGGCTTCCCTCTCCCCATAGAGAAGTTCCTGGCGATAGACCTGCATTTCCATCAGTATGTCCCAAGTGAAAAATAAGATGGTTACAAAGCAACACAAGAGGAAAAAGTAGAGAAAGTAAATTCCCAAACTGGCAAATAAAAACTGAAAGAGCAAAACCAGAAATGCCAAAGCAAGCAGATAGACAAACAGACGACTACGGGAACGCAGATAGGCTAGAAAAAATTGTTTCCAATCAAGCATGCTTCAGTCCGTACCCTATCCCTTTCTTGGTCTCGATAAATCCTACCAAGCCCTGCTCTTCCAACTTTTTACGCAATCGAGCCACATTGACAGAGAGCGTATTATCATCAATGAAAAAGTCACTGTTCCAAAGTTCCCGCATCAGGTCGTCACGCGCTACAATATTGCCCGCATGCTCAAATAAAACGCGTAAAATCTGGAATTCGTTCTTGGTCAAATTCAAGACTTGGCCTTGATAATGTACATCCATAGATTTGGTATTGAGGATAACACCAGCATATTCCAGTAAACTCTCGTCACGCCCGAACTCATAGGAACGACGCAGCAAGCCCTGAACCTTGGCTAAAAGAACCTGCTGGTCAAAAGGTTTGGTCACAAAGTCATCCGCGCCCATATTGATTGCCATGACAATATCCATAGCCTGGTCTCTCGAAGACAGAAACATTATAGGCACCTTGGAAATCTTGCGAATTTCCTGACACCAGTGATAACCATTAAACAAGGGCAGCCCAATATCCATGAGGACCAGATGAGGTTCCGATTGGACAAATAGACTCAAAACTTCCATAAAGTCTTCTACCAGAACCACTTCAAATCCCCATTCAGAGAGCATTTTTCCGACCTGTTGACGAATGACCTGATCATCTTCTACTAGTAAAATCTTGTGCATCTGATTCTCCTTTGCTAATTTTAGGAGTCTTAAATCCTTTAGTATAAATAGAGGGCTTAGTATCTAATACTTTTTTGACATTTCCTTGTCACAACAGCTCAAAAACAGATAGTGAATAACCCCATTAATATCATACCTTATTTTCAGACATAGTGCCAGCACTACCCTTTTATTTTTAATTTTTTCAACCTTCATTTCAGTTCTTTTATCCATCCCCTTAACCAAAATTTATATCTATTCTTCCAAACCTTGAGTGTAGTTAAAACGACACTCTATACTCTTCTAACATTGAAAAGCTCCTTATCGAGTGGTATCCGTAAAAAGTTCTAGCTTTCAGATTGACAATCTGAAAAAGATTTGTTAAGATATGAATGAACAATATTTAATATTCATTCAGAAAAGAGGTGAATCAAATTGGACAAAAAACAGGCTTTGAAATCCGCAGCTTATGAAGTTTTTTCAAAAAAAGGATACAAGGCGACAGGAATTTCAGAAATTGCTAGACAAGCTCATATGGCAGTCGGATCTTTTTATAACTATTACGAAAGTAAAGAAGCTATTTTTTTAGATATCTATATTGATGAAAACAACCGTGTTCGCCAAACTATGATCGAAGAACTGGATTGGGAAATTGATATGATTGATCTTATTAGTCAACTCTTTGCTCAATCCAGAGCACTCGTTTCCTCCAATAAAATCCTTGCAGAATGGTACAATCCTGCCATAGCAGATGAGTTGCATAGCTACTATTCCTCAGAAGAAGGGAAAGTCACGAATCCATTTCATCAATTTCTCGTGAAAACCTTTACTCATCGTTTGCAGGCTGAAGGCCATTCTCCAGAAAAAATTCAAGATATTTTACAAGTTTACAACCTATTTTACTACATGGATATGCATATCACAGAAAATGATTTTCCAGATATTAGCAAAACTGTAGAAATACTAGCAACCAACTTCATTAAAGGAATACTGAAATAAAGAAATCTTTTCTTTATTTTTTGGAAATTATTGAATGAAAAAAAATATTATTCATTCATAGAAAATTACTACACTATAGGAGTTAAAAATGAAACGAGGGAAAAAAATGTTCATAATTATTCTAACTACACTTGGAGTGCTCGGCTTTATATCTTGGGGAATCATTACCTATCTTGGACGAAGTCAAACTTTATCGATAAAATCCATTGAAAATCCCAGCGGAGATTTGTATTTAGTTCACATCACAAAACCAAAAAATCAAATATGGAAAGCTGGCTCCTATGCTCAGTTTAAGCTTCCTGACAGCTCGTTTGGTCCAGACAAAAGTCCAGTAAAGGAGGATCAGGCTAGCCGATGGCTAACCCTTGCTTCCACTCCTGATGAGGATGAAATTCTTATTGTAACCCATAATAGTGGTAGCGTGTTTAAGGAAACCTTAACACATTTACCAGCTGGTAGTAAAATTGAGATGAGTTGGCTGGAGTCATCTTTATCTGTTAAAGACAATGACCAAGCACTGGTTTGTTTTGCCTCTGATGTCGGTATTTCTACTCTACGTCCAGTTGTGAAAGAGTGGGCTGGTAAGCGCTCCATCATTCTTAATCATTTAGACAAAGGAGTAAACATTTTTGATAATGAGTTAAGAGAGCTTAGTAAGAATAATCCGAATCTAACTTATAAAACTAGCGAAACCTTTTCTCAAAGCCAAGCATTTTTAAAAAATGCGGTTGTGAAATACGGTAACCAAGCTATTTATCTCTTAACCGGCCAACCTGATGATATAAATGAGATGAAGAATTTCTTAAAAGAGAATGGGATTGACGCCAAACAGATACAAACAAGTATGTTTAGAGGTTTGAAATAAAAGCAAACTGTCTTCTATGTGTCTGAATCATACCATTATAGGTTAGTATGTAGAGAGCTCGTACAAACCAACTAGTAAATTATATGTGATTGTGATAAGATAAATAAAAAGAAAGGAGTTCTTATGACCAATATTTTTGACTACCTGAAAGATGTCGCACACGATTCCTTTTACGACCTTCCTTTAAATGAATTAGACATTCTAGCCTTAACAGAAATCACCTACCTCTCCTTTGATAATCTGGTCTCCACAGCTCCTCAGCGACTTTTAGACCTGGCACCTCAGGTTCCAAGAGAATCTAACATGTTGACCAGCAAAAATCGCCTCCAGCTATTAGATGAACTAGCTCAACACAAACGCTTCAAAAATTGCAAACTCTCCCATTTTATCAATGACATCGACCCTGAATTGCAAAAACAGTTTGCGGCTATGACCTACCGCCTCACTCTCGATACCTATCTGATTGTCTTTCGTGGGATAGATGACAGTATCATTGGCTGGAAGGAAGATTTCCACCTGACCTATATGAAGGAAATTCCTGCTCAAAAGCACGCCCTTCGCTATTTAAAGAACTTTCTTGTCCAACATCCTAAGCAAAAGGTCATTCTGGCTGGGCATTCCAAGGGAGGAAATCTAGCTATCTATGCTGCTAGTCAAATTGAGAAAAGCTTGCAAGATCAGATCACAGCAGTTTATACATTTGATGCACCTGGTCTCCACAAAGAACTGACACAAACTGAGGGCTATAAAAGGATAATGGATAGAACCAAGGTCTTCATTCCACAAGGTTCCATTATCGGTAGGATGTTGGAAATTCCTGCCCACCAAATCATCGTTCATAGCACTGCCTTGGGTGGCATCGCCCAGCACGATACCTTTAGCTGGCAAATTGATGACAAGCAATTCGTTCAACTGGATAAGACCAATAGGGATAGTCAACAAGTAGACACAACCTTCAAAGAATGGGTAGCGACAGTCCCTGACGAAGAACTCCAGCTCTACTTCGACCTCTTCTTTGGCACCATTCTAGCTGCTGGAATTAGCTCCATCAATGACCTGTCTTCCTTCAAGGCTATTGAACACATTCATCATCTCTTTGTCCAAGCTCAATCTCTCACTCCAGAAGAAAGGGAAACCATGGGACGCCTTACCCAATTATTGATTGATACCCGTTACCAAGCATGGAAGAATAGATAATACCTTTCAAAAATCAAATATATATAAAACAAAAGACCTAGAATACAGACTTTCATGTGCATTCTAAGTCTTTTTAAATAGAATCTGACTACCAAAGAATCCCTTTGTAGGCTATCAAAATGAGGGCTAATAGCAGGACATAAAAGGCAAGGAAAAGCCATTTCATTTTGACACAGAGGGCCACGTACTCCCGAATAAAAGCAGATGGTATGTAGTAGCCTGCCGTCCTACATCCGAGCCCATCTCCCTTCATATTTAGCTTACGAGCATAGGTACTTGTACGAAAGACATGATAGTCATTAGTAACAAAGAGGAAACAAGGACTTTCAACCAATTGTTCTCCCACTTCTTTTGAAAACAATAAATTCTCATAGGTCGTTCTGGACTTGTCTTCAAGAAGAATGGATTCCATACTGACATCTGTCTCTTCTAAGATATAATTACAAATAGCCTGCGCTTCAGAAATCTTCTCATCTTCTCCTTGACCTCCGCTTGCAATCAGTTTAACATTGGGATTAGGAGAAGCCCTGAAGGCCTCGATTGCCTTATCAATCCGACGCTTGAGTAAGGGTGTCACTCTTTCTCCGTCTAACAAGCCAGCTCCATGAATAATGATAAAGTCATAGCTTTTCTTTTTAGGAATAAACAGGTACAGGATAGAATAAAGCATAAATCCTGCAAAAGCAAAACCGAAAAGAAAATAAGAATAAGTCGTAAATAGAAATAGGAGATTCAGAAAGTGATTTGTAGAAAATATCTCATTCCTATCCCACAATCTAAATGACATGATTCCAAAAAATATCAGGATAACAAAACCAAGTAACATAGAAAGATAATTAGCTTTTGAATGTCCTTCTCGTTTCAGTAGGATGACTCCATTATAGATTAAAAAGAACCCACTTAGAAAAAGCAAAAAAGGAAGGAAGACAAAGGTAAATACCAAAAAGAATAAGTGAACCTTTTCATATCCATTCTGATAAAAAAAATGGGCCACCGATAAATAGATTGAGATGAGAGACAATAAAAATAAGGCTGGATTCCAAAGACTTCTGTTATCTTTCCAAAATGAAAAGACAAATGCGGCTACAATAATTCCTGTAAAAAGATACATCATTTCCTCCTTTTGTAAATAGATTTTATCATAATTATCCAAAGAGAAAAAGAGGGCATCTATCCCTCTCAATCCTTCATCTGACTCTCTGCATCGACCACGACTTGTTCTAAACTGGTCTGACCAAGTTCAGCCTCCATAGCCAGCTGGATTCTCTCCAATTTTTGATCCAAAACCTCATGAATATGAGCTCCGACTGGGCAATTTGGATTTGGATTGTCATGGAAACTGAAGAGTTGGCCTGTCTTACCAAGACACTCAACCGCCTGATAAACATCTAAAAGACTAATATCTTTGAGATCTTTGACAATCTCTGTCCCCCCTGTTCCACGCGCTACTGAAATCAGCTCTGCCTTCTTCAACTGGGACAAGGTTTTTCTGATAATGACAGGGTTAACCCCGACACTAGCAGCCAGAAAATCACTGGTCACCTTGCTTTCCTTCCCCTTGAGGGCAATGATTATCAGCATATGAGTCGCAATGGTAAATCTACTTGGAATTTGCATGCTCTTCTCCTTTTTACGAGGCTGCCCTGCCTCTACTCTTCTTTTTCTATTATTATACCCTTTTTGGTTGTAATGTCAATCGTTACCACTTTTTAACCAGACATCTAATTCACTATCATAGCCCTCTTTCTGTGCCAATTCTCTCAGAAATTCCTGATTGTGGGTATGGTGGATCCCATTGACCAGACTTTCATAGTAAACCTCAAAATAGGGAAGTTTCAGGTCTTTAGCCAGCTGCAATTCAGCTGCCACATCGTAGTCTACCCGTCGGAAGTTCATATCTACCAAGCCCTTGTCATCAAACTCCAAAATCATATACTGAGCTCGCAAGTCCTTCCGTAACTGGGCATCTAGAAAGAAAGGTTGCCCAATCGAACCCGGATTGACAATCAATTGCCCACCAGTCCCGTAACGAAGCAACTGCTGGTGAATATGGCCATAAACAGCAATATCACAAGGAGGATTGGTCACCAAGCGGTCAAAATCCTCTTGCGCTCCAGTATGAATCAACTCTCGCCCCCAGTTCTTATCAGGCAAATGATGACTAATTCCCACCGTCAAATCCCCAAACTGACGATGGATCTGGAGAGGTTGATTGTGGAGCAATTCAATTTCTTCTAGGGAAATTTCCTCTAAAACATACTGGCACTGGCGCAAGAGATAGCGTTGACTGGGCCGAGTACTATCCAATTCCTTACGGACACCATGCCACAGACTGTCTTCCCAGTTTCCCAAAACTCTAGCCGTAATCGGTAGTTGATCCAACAAGTCCAAAATCCTTCTACGACCTGTCCCTGGCATGAGAATATCTCCCAGAAGCCAGTATTCATCCACTCCTAGCTGCCGAGCATCTGCCAAAACAGCCTCTAAAGCAGTGGTATTCCCATGAATATCTGAAAGAAGAGCTATCTTTGTCATATCCATCTCCTCATTTTTTCTCTTGCAATAAGTATAACATAAAAAGTCACAGCTAGAGAAATCTAGCTTTTTTTGATATACTAGATAAAGACATTAGACAAGAGGAAGCGAATGACCCCGAATAAAGAAGACTATCTAAAATGTATTTATGAAATTGGCATAGACCTGCATAAAATCACCAACAAGGAAATTGCGGCCCGCATGCAAGTCTCTCCCCCTGCCGTAACTGAAATGATTAAACGGATGAAAAGTGAAAATCTCATCCTCAAGGACAAGGAATGTGGCTATCTACTGACTGACCTTGGACTCAAACTGGTCTCAGAGCTCTACCGTAAGCATCGCTTGATTGAAGTTTTTCTAGTCCATCATTTAGACTATACAAGTGACCAGATTCACGAGGAAGCTGAGGTCCTGGAGCATACTGTCTCTGACCTGTTCGTGGAAAGACTGGATAAACTACTAGGATTTCCCAAGACCTGCCCCCACGGAGGTACTATTCCTGCCAAGGGAGAACTCCTAGTCGAAATCAATAACCTGCCACTAGCTGACATCAAGGAAGCTGGCGCCTACCGCCTGACTCGGGTGCATGATAGTTTTGACATTCTCAGTTATCTGGACAAGCACTCACTTTGCATCGGTGATTCGCTCCAAGTCAAGCAGTTTGATGGCTTCAGCAACACCTTCACTATCCTTAGTAAAGACGAGGATTTACAAGTAAATATGGACATTGCCAAACAACTCTATGTCGAGAAAATCAACTAATTTCTCAAGTCCCCTACCAACCCTGAAAATCAAATTTTCAGGGTTTTATTTCTATCATTTGATTTTACTCTCATTTAGTTGTAGAATGTTTGTAAAAAAAAGAAAGATAGTTTAACCTATGAAAAAATCACTAAAAATTTTTGCGACATCCAAATGGTTTGACCTCTTCGGGGTTGCTTTGGTCGTTGGAATTGCGATTGCATCTGGTTACCTCAACTCACGCCTCGATAAATTTGTAGATTGGGGACCATGGACTGCTCTTGTTCCCTTTGGATTGATTTCCGTAACCAACGTTGGGATTTCCATGTTATCCACTCGTTTCACGGGAAAATTAAGCAAATGGGGAAATTACTTTGGTATTGTTAATACCATTTTATCTGGTACTATTGATTATATCCTTGGAAATAAGGCGGCCATTATCACCTATCCTGTCACCTTCCTCATTTACACCTTTGCTATCAAGAAATGGGAAGCTTCTCAGGAAGGCAGACCCAACCAAATGAGCCAAAAACAGGTAAAATTAGCGGCCATCATCATTTCCATCATCGCCTTCCTCTTTGCCTTTGTGACCAACTATATCGGCTATGGAGGAAAGATGAATCTCCTTGCCTACGTAACAACTATTGCCTTTGCACTGTCCCTCATTGCCAATGCTTTGAACGCATTGAAACTGACAACTCAGTGGGGCTTTTGGTTGATTTACAATTTCGTTCAGTTGACAAAGGCTGGCATTCAAGGAAACTTTGCCAATATCGGAAAATATATCTTTTATATCCTCAATGCAATCGGAGCTTTATTTGTCTGGAATGATGAAGAAGTGGAGCAATAGGAGGGAAATCAAATAAAGAAATCTAACAGAATCTCCTTACTAAAATTTTTTATCATTTTACTTGTAACTCCCATTCTTTTGGAGTACAATGAAGCTAGATAAAAGAGGGAGGTCTTGTCATGAAAAAACTCTTTAGAATCCATTTTACAGCAATTGCAGTCATCGATTTGCTACTATTGGCATTTTTTACTACTAGACCCGAGACCGTTTTCAACTGGCTCTTGCTCACTAGTTTTATTTTCCTCCTTGCTCAGGGACTCCTGCTATTTCGCTTACTTGTCCAACTCAAACATCAATTCGCTGAGATTTATCCTCAAATCAATAAAAAGATTCGCTTCTACTATTTAGGGGTTCTCTCCATTGATTTTCTATTTTTTGTCCTTTTAGCCTTCGTTAGTTCTCAGCGATTTCCCACTCTTATGCCAATCATCACTGCTTGCCATTCTACTTTTTATTATAGGACAGCGGACTACCTAAGAGAAAACTATCCTGACTTTTACAACAAACATATCTCTTTGTGGGAATGTCTCTAAGGAAAAGGAGGTCTTAGCATGAGAAAAATCATCTACACCAAGACCATTGAGCTCCTTGTCATTGATGGAATTATGCTGGCATTTTTGACATTTAAAGAGAGACTTACTTGGGATTGGATTTTAATTTATAGCGGTTGGCTCATTTTCTTTCATCCTGTGCTATTGACCTATCTTTCTAACCAGCTTTGTGACCACTTTAGTCACCTCTATTCCCAGATTAGACCAAGATTCTGGCGTTTTGCCTTACAAATCCTCCTATGGGATAGCCTGATCATTCTCTCCTTGATATGTTTAAATGGTATCCCACTTTTCCTTCAGGGAACTCTCCTCATCCTAGGACACCTCATCCCCTCCTATCGCATAAGCCAAAGCCTGAAAAGAGAGTTCCCAAAAGCCTATCAAGAACCGATTTCTTTTTGGAGCATTTTATGATAGATGAGAAAAACCAAGCCGGCTGGGCTTGGTTTTCTTATCTATTTTTAGTATCTAGGATAATGGTAACTGGTCCGTCATTGACCAGCTCAATCTGCATATCCGCTCCAAAGATGCCTGTCTGAACAGGCACTTCTTGCGCTAATGTTTGATTGAATGCATCATAGAAATCTGATGCCATATCAGGCTTGGCTGCCCCTGTAAAGGCTGGACGATTGCCTTTCTTGGTGTCCGCAAAGAGGGTAAACTGAGAAACAGAAAGGATTTGTCCTTCAATATCTTTGACAGATAGATTCATCTTGCCTTCTGCGTCTGAAAAAATACGCATATTAACCAGTTTTCTCACAGCATAGTCCAAATCTCCCTCTTGGTCCTCTGGTCCAACTCCAACCAGCAATAAGAGCCCCTGATTGATTTTCCCCTGCACCTGACCTTCGATACTGACTTGGGCTTTTTTAACCCGTTGGATAATGATTTTCATAATAGCCTTTCTAGTAAGAACTCAGACAATTAGCCGTTGGTCCGTTTGACAGAATAAACTTCTGGAACACTCTTAATCTTGTCCACAACCGTAGTCAATGTAGAGAGGTTGGCAATGCCGAAGGACACATGGATATTGGCAAATTTCATATCCTTGGTTGGTTGGGCGTTGACTGTCGAGATATTCTTGGTTGTGTTTGAGAGAACTTGCAGTACGTCGTTCAACAGTCCTGTACGGTTGAGGCCGTAGATATCGATATGGGCCATATACTCCTTATTTGAGCTAGAGTACTGGTCTTCCCATTCCACATCAAGAAGACGTTGCTCATAGTTTTCTTGAGCGCGCAGGTTCATACAGTCCACACGGTGAATAGCCACACCACGCCCCTTGGTAATATAACCGACAATATCGTCACCCGGCACTGGATTACAGCACTTGGCAATCCGCACGAGGAGACCTGATGCACCTTCAATGACCACACCCCCCTCATGCTTGACCTTGAGGGTTTCTTTATTTTCAACCTTGATCTCGCCACCTTTGACAAGCTCCTCTGCCTCAGCCTTGGCCTTGGCACGCTCTTCCTCACGGCGTTCCTTTTCAGTCAGACGGTTAAAGACGGTAATGGCACCGATTTCTCCAAAACCAATGGCCGCAAAGAGAGATTCTTCTGTCTTGTAGCTGGTCTTTTGCAGCACTTGATCCATGTGGCGCTTGTCCATGAATTTATTGGCTACATAGCCATTTTCTTGGAACTGGGCCATCAACATTTCACGCCCCTTGTTGACAGACAATTCCTTATCTTGGTTTTTAAAGAACTGACGAATCTTGTTACGCGCCTTGCTGGTCTTGACCATATTGAGCCAGTCACGGCTCGGTCCAAAGGAGTTGGGGTTGGTAACAATCTCAACCTGATCCCCTGTCTTGAGCTTGGTTGTCAGTGGAACCATACGGCCATTGACCTTGGCACCTGTCGCTTTTTCACCGACTTTAGTATGAATTTCGTAGGCAAAGTCAATCGGTCCTGAATCTTTTGGAAGAGAACGGACAGCTCCATCTGGGGTAAAGACGTAAATTTCCTCTGCCAGATAGTTTTCCTTAACAGAATCCACAAATTCCTTGGCATCATCAGCCTGGTCTTGGAGCTCCATCATCTCCTTGATCCAGTTCATCCCAATAGCCGATTCCTTGCTGTTAACCTGCCCCTTAACGCCTTTCTTATAAGCCCAGTGAGCCGCAACCCCGTACTCAGCCACCTCGTGCATGGCTTTAGTTCGAATCTGGAACTCAATCGGTCCTTTTGGCCCATAAACAGTCGTATGGATAGACTGGTAACCATTGGCCTTGCGGTTGGCGATATAGTCTTTAAAGCGACCAGGCATGGGTTTCCAAAGCTCATGCACATAACCAAGCATGGCATAAACATCACTTTGGGTATCCAAAATACAACGAATGGCAATCAGGTCATAGATTTCCTCAAACCGTTTTCTCTTATCCTGCATTTTGCGGAAAATCGAGTAAATATGCTTGGGACGACCGTAAATCTTCCCTTTCAAGTGACGATCTGTCGTATATTCCTCTAATTTTGTAACTACCTCATCCACCAAGGCTTCACGCTCCCTGCGCTTTTCCTTCATCATATGGGTAATCTTGTAAAACTCTGTCGGATTGAGATAACGGAAAGATAAGTCTTCCAACTCCCATTTGACACTGGAAATCCCCAAACGGTGGGCAAGCGGTGCATAGATTTCCATAGTTTCTTTGGAAATACGCTCCTGTTTGTCTTTTCGAAGGTGTTTAAGCGTCCGCATATTGTGCAAGCGGTCAGATAATTTGACCAAGATAACGCGGATGTCCTCAGACATAGCCATGAGCATCTTGCGGTGGTTTTCCGCTAATTGCTCCTCGATTGATTTGTACTCGACCTTACCGAGTTTGGTAACCCCATCGACAATCACTCGAACATCAGGTCCAAACTCTCTTTCCAAGTCATCCAAGGTCGCATCTGTATCTTCCACCACATCATGCAAGAAACCACAAGCTACCGTTACAGCATCCAGCTTGAGTTTGGCTAAAATACCTGCCACTTGGATAGGGTGAATGATATAAGGCTCGCCTGATTTGCGGTATTGACCACTGTGGCATTCAACAGCATAGACCAAGGCCTTATGGACAAAAGCAACATCTTCTTTTGATAAATATTTTTGCGTTAAAGCGACAACCTCATCGCCCGTTAAATTCACTTCTTTTGGCATCTCTACTCTCCAATTCTTCCTACCATTTTATCACTTTTTTAAGAATATGAAAACTAGATTGGAACAGAATAAGAAAAAAACATTTCAGAATTGCTTGACAATTCTGAAATGTTTTTTTATAATATGTTATACAGTTAGATTTTCTATTTAGGTGATAGAAGGAGAGATAGAAGAACGGAAACCATATTGTAATCTAAATATAATTTAACTCCCTATGCTTATCACTCTTTCATTCAAGTCAATATATTTGAATGACATCATTTTACAAAGGAGTATCCTATGAAAAAAATTGTACTAACACTATTAGGAGCTACTGCTCTATCCATTGCCGTTCCAATCAATGCTGCTGAAACCAATACAACAAATAACTTTGAAGGTCCTCGTTATGAGCGTATATATTCTCATAGTTATAGTAAAACAGTAACAAAATACTATAACGATGATGGTTACATCCCACCAACTATCTACTATTCAGAATATAATGATGGTTTCCATTCAACCTTCAAAGGAACACTTGAAATAGATAGTGTACGAAGATCAAACGGTGGAACTCGTGTCACATACACTGGTACCTTAACTGGATTTTGGAATTAAAAATCCTCAAGATACTTTCTTTTATCCTTTAGTTTATAAGGAGAACACCTATGAAAAAAACTGCTATTTCTATCTTTGCTCTCCTAGTGTTAGGAGTTAGCTGTTTGTTCCTATTCAGCCAGCAAGGCTATAAAAAAACAGTCGTTCAATACTATGCTAACGACCAGAACCTGCCCAATAGGATAACTTATAGTGAATATAGTGATAAACGAGAAGCCAACTACGGTGGCACTCTAAACATCACATCTATCAAACAAGCTAATGACGGAGTTTATGCAACCTATGAAGGGCAATTGACACCTCTCCAATATTGATAAATTGATAACCAGCCTGTCTTCATCCAGTCATGCTGGTTTTTAAGTTCATTTTAAATCCTTACTTATTCTTCCTAACTGTGCTATACTTAATTTAGTACATTCTTTGAGATTGGAGCTAATATGAAAATCCATAAAACCGTGAATCCTGTTGCCTATGAAAACACCTATTACCTAGAAGGCGAAAATCATCTCATCGTTGTCGATCCTGGTAGCCATTGGGAAGCTATTCGCAAGACCATCGAGAAGATCAACAAACCTATCTGCGCTATTCTCCTGACCCACGCCCATTATGACCATATCATGAGTCTGGACTTGGTTCGCGAGATTTTTGGCAATCCTCCTGTCTATATCGCAGAGAGTGAAGCCAGCTGGCTCTATACTCCTGTTGATAATCTCTCTGGGCTTCCTCGCCACGATGATATGGAAGATGTAGTCGCAAAACCTGCAGAACACACTTTTATCTTTCACGAAGAATACCAACTGGAGGAATTTCGTTTCACTGTCTTGCCAACACCAGGACATTCTATCGGTGGTGTTTCTATCGTCTTTCCGCAAGCTCATTTGGTCTTGACAGGTGATGCTCTGTTCCGTGAAACAATCGGACGGACGGATCTTCCAACTGGTAGCATGGAACAACTCCTCCATAGTATTCAGACTCAACTTTTCACTCTACCAAACTATGATGTTTATCCAGGGCATGGTCCAGCTACTACTATCGCTCACGAAAAAACTTTCAATCCTTTTTTCTAGCAAGATGATGATATATATCGCAATTTAAGTAAACTATCCAGCAAATCTTTCTATTACAAAAGGCACCCTATCAAGGTTTTCACACCTGATTGGATGCCTTTTTTCTGATGACTAGATTTTTTGCATTACCAAATAATCACGCGCTCTTCTGGTGAACGCCACATACCGTCGCCTTCTTTGACATCATAGGTTGTAAAGAAATCATCGAAGTTTGGTACTTGTACATTGACACGGAGTTTGGCTGGCGCGTGCACATCGACGCTAGCCAAAAGTTTCATAAATTCTGGACGACCTTTCATGCGCCAGATGCGACCAAAGTTGTAGAAGAACTCTTCTGCTGAGAAGTCTGGTTCTCGCTTAGCTGCTTCAAGCGCTGCAGCGATTCCTCCCAAGTCAGCCACGTTTTCTGACACAGTCAATTTACCGTTAATGGTTGCTCCATAAGAATCTTGTCCATCAAACTGGTCAATGACTTTTTGTGTTTTCTCCTTGAAGGCAGCATAGTCGCTCTCTGTCCACCAATCCTTGAGGCTACCATTTTCATCAAAGGATGCTCCGTTGGTATCAAAGGCGTGGGAAATTTCATGAGCAATAACTGCACCAATCCCACCGTAATTAGCAGAAGATGACTGGTGCAAGTCATAGAAAGGTGCCTGTAAAATAGCAGCTGGGAAGACAATTAGATTCTTCTGTGGATTGTAGTAAGCATTGACCATATGAGCAGGCATGCCCCATTCCTTGTAGTCAACAGGTTGGTTCCACTTGCTCCAACTGTGTTTGATTTCCACACGCGCAAAGGCTAGAGCATTGTCAAAAAGACTAGCAGTCTCATCCACCACCTTATCCTTGTAACGTTCTGGTAATTCTTCTGGGTAACCAATATAAGGCTTGATGACATTGAGTTTGACGATGGCTTTGTCACGAGTTTCAGGAGTTAGCCAGTCATTTTTAGCCAAACGTTCCTTATAGACATCAATCATAGTTGCCACTTTTTTCTCCACGTCTGCCTTGGCTTCTGGAGAGAATTTTTCATGGGCATACCAGAGACCCAAGGCTTGTTTGAAAGGACCTTGTGCTAGCTGGTAGGCTGCCTTGACCTTATCTTTGGCTTCTGGAACTCCAGAAAGCGCACGGCTATAGGCACCAGATAGGACACGGATTTCTTCTGTTAAATAGCTGGTTGAGAGATTCACAACACTTAAAATTAAGTTTGCCTTGAGGAGAGGCCATGCCTCTTCACTATAGAATTGGTCTGCTGCTTGCCAGAAACGTTCCTCGTCTACGATAACCTTGTCTGGTACTTGTCCAAGAACGGCTTGGAAGAAGTCATCCAGAGGTAGGGCAGGCGCAAATTTCTTGAAATCTTCATATGCATATGGATGGTAGAGTTTAGCATATTCTGAACTTTCTTCATTAGAGAGCACCACTGCCGCAATTCGGCGATCCAATTCTAGTCTTTTCTCTAGCAAGTCTTCAATTTCTGCATCAGAGAAATCATAAGCCTTGAGAAGTTTTGCGCTAGTTTCTTTCCAAAGAGTCAAGAGCTCTTCGCGCTGAGGATGGTCTTCAGCATAGTAGGTCGTATCTGGCAGAATTGTGCTTGGAGCACTAGCCCATAGAACATTGATTCTAGCATCCATAAAGTCTGGCGATACACCAAAAGGAAGGAAGTTCGGTTTTCCTGCAAGTTCAAACTCTGCTAGTCTAGCTGTAAAATCCGCAAAAGTCTCTAATTCTTGGAATACTTTAAGGAGTGGTAAGACAGGTTTGATACCGTCAGCTTCTCTCTTGTCAAAATCGCGAACTAGGCGGTGGTATTTGACAAAGTTTGCCAAGATAGTATCCTCAGGCACCTCTTCTCCTGCCAACCACTTGTCTGTTGTCGCCAGCATCAGGTCTTCAATTTCCTGATCTAAATCAACAAAACCTCCCGTTTGAGACTTATCTACTGGGATTTCAGCTGTCTTCTGCCATTCTCCATTGATTGCATCATAAAAATCATCTTGATAACGTGTCATCGTGTTCTCGCTTTCATTTGTACTTGTTTTTAGCTTAACAAAAATTACCTTGGAATGCAATTAAAAATGAACTTTCCTTTTCCATCATTTTTCAGTTATTATTTTAATTTTTTTAAAAATTAACTTGACTTAATTTTTTTTTTAATGTATATTAAGAGGCAGGAGGAATACAAGTTTATGATACGTATCGAAAACCTTAGTGTCTCCTACAAAGAAACGTTGGCACTTAAGGATATTTCACTAGTGCTCCAAGGACCAACAATTACCGGAATCATTGGTCCAAACGGTGCTGGGAAATCAACATTATTAAAAGGTATGCTGGGAATTATCCCACATCAAGGTCAGGCATTTCTCGATGACAAGGAAGTTAAAAAATCCTTACACCGAATTGCCTATGTCGAACAAAAAATCAATATCGACTACAACTTTCCCATCAAGGTCAAGGAATGTGTCTCGTTAGGACTCTTTCCCTCTATCCCTCTCTTTCACAGTTTAAAGGCTAAACATTGGAAGAAAGTGCAAGAAGCCCTTGAAATCGTCGGTCTAGCTGACTATGCTGAACGGCAAATCAGTCAACTGTCTGGAGGTCAATTCCAGCGGGTCTTGATTGCCAGATGTTTGGTGCAGGAAGCCGACTATATCCTCTTGGATGAACCCTTTGTTGGGATTGACTCTGTCAGTGAGGAAATCATCATGAATACGCTGAGAGATCTGAAAAAAGCTGGGAAGACGGTTCTCATCGTCCACCATGACCTCAGCAAGGTTCCCCACTACTTCGATCAAGTCTTACTTGTCAATCGAGAAGTGATCGCCTTTGGTCCGACCAAAGAAACCTTTACCGAAACCAATCTCAAAGAAGCTTACGGTAATCGACTCTTTTTCAATGGAGGTGACCTATGATTGCAGAATTTATCGATGGATTACAAAAATTCCATTTCTTACAAAATGCCTTGATAACAGCCATTGTCGTCGGGGTCGTAGCTGGAGCTGTAGGATGTTTCATCATCCTACGCGGGATGTCACTCATGGGAGATGCCATTTCACATGCTGTCTTGCCAGGTGTAGCCCTCTCCTTCATCTTGGGCCTTGACTTCTTTATCGGAGCCATTGTCTTTGGATTGCTAGCTGCTATCATCATTACCTACATCAAGGGAAACTCGATTATCAAAAGCGATACCGCCATCGGCATTACCTTTTCTTCTTTCTTAGCCCTCGGTATCATCTTGATTAGTGTCGCTAAAAGTTCAACTGACCTTTTCCATATCCTTTTTGGTAATATCCTAGCCGTCCAAGATACGGATATGTTTATTACTATCGGTGTTGGGGCAGTCATTCTCTTGTTAATCTGGATTTTCTTCAAGCAACTCTTGATAACTTCCTTTGATGAACTCTTGGCCAAAGCCATGGGAATGCCTGTCAATTTCTATCACTACCTTCTCATGGTACTCCTGACTCTCGTGTCTGTGACAGCCATGCAAAGTGTCGGAACTATCCTGATTGTAGCCATGCTGATTACCCCAGCTGCAACTGCTTATCTTTATGCTAATAGCCTGAAAAGCATGATTTTCCTTTCCTCAACCTTTGGAGCTACAGCTTCAGTTTTGGGACTCTTTATCGGTTATAGCTTTAACGTTGCGGCAGGTTCTAGTATCGTGCTTACAGCCGCTAGTTTCTTTCTCATTAGCTTCTTTATCGCTCCAAAACAACGATATTTGAAACTGAAAAATAAACATTTGTTAAAATAAGGGGTAAAGCCCCAATAAATTGGAGGATCTAATGAAAAAATTAGGTACATTGTTGGTTCTTTTTCTTTCCGCCATTGTTCTCGTAGCATGTGCTAGTGGAAAAAAAGATGCAGCTTCTGGTCAAAAACTAAAAGTTGTTGCCACAAACTCAATCATCGCTGATATTACTAAAAATATTGCTGGTGACAAGATTGATCTTCACAGTATCGTTCCTGTTGGTCAAGACCCACACGAATACGAACCACTACCTGAAGACGTCAAGAAAACTTCTCAAGCTGATTTGATTTTCTACAACGGTATCAACCTTGAAACTGGTGGCAATGCTTGGTTTACAAAATTGGTAGAAAATGCCAAGAAAACTGAAAACAAAGACTACTTTGCAGTCAGCGAAGGCGTTGATGTTATCTACCTTGAAGGTCAAAACGAAAAAGGCAAAGAAGACCCACACGCTTGGCTCAACCTTGAAAACGGTATGATCTTTGCTAAAAATATCGCAAAACAATTGAGCGCTAAAGACCCTAGCAACAAGGAATTCTACGAAAAAAATCTCAAAGAATATACTGATAAGCTAGACAAACTTGACAAGGAAGCTAAAGAGAAATTTAACAACATCCCTGCTGAGAAGAAATTGATCGTAACCAGCGAAGGATGCTTCAAATACTTCTCTAAAGCCTACGGTGTCCCAAGTGCCTACATCTGGGAAATCAACACTGAAGAAGAAGGAACTCCTGACCAAATCAAGACCTTGGTTGAAAAACTTCGCCAAACAAAAACTCCTTCACTCTTTGTAGAATCAAGTGTGGATGACCGTCCAATGAAGACTGTTTCACAAGACACAAACATCCCAATCTACGCACAAATCTTTACTGACTCTATCGCAGAACAAGGTAAAGAAGGCGACAGCTACTACAACATGATGAAATACAACCTTGACAAGATTGCTGAAGGATTGGCAAAATAATACTCTTCGAAAATCTCTTCAAACCACATCAGCTTTATCTGCAACCTCAAAGCTGTGCTTTGAGCAACCTGCGGCTAGCTTCCTAGTTTGCTCTTTGATTTTCATTGAGTATAAGCCTCTGAAAAACGTCATTCTCACATGAGCTGGCGTTTTTTCTATACCCATATTTCCGGTCAAATCATTGGAAAATTCTAACCGTTTCAGCTAAAATGGAAGAAAAAAGATTGGAGTATCCTATGGTAACTTTTCTCGGAAATCCTGTAAGCTTTACAGGTAAACAACTACAAGTCGGCGACAAGGCACTTGATTTTTCTCTCACTACAACAGACCTTTCTAAAAAATCTCTAGCTGATTTTGATGGCAAGAAAAAAGTCTTGAGTGTCGTGCCTTCTATCGATACAGGTATCTGTTCAACTCAAACGCGTCGTTTTAATGAAGAATTGGCTGGACTGGATAATACAGTTGTCTTGACTGTTTCCATGGACCTCCCTTTTGCCCAAAAACGTTGGTGCGGTGCTGAAGGTATTGAAAATGCCATCATGCTCTCAGACTATTTCGACCATTCCTTTGGACGTGATTATGCCCTCTTAATCAATGAGTGGCATCTATTGGCACGCGCAGTCTTTGTCCTCGATACTGACAATACGATTCGCTATGTTGAATACGTGGATAATATCAACTCTGAACCAAACTTCGAAGCCGCAATTGCAGCTGCTAAAGCCCTATAGAAAAAATCCTCTGTCACAAAGAGTTCCCTACTCTTTGAAACGGAGGATTTTTCTTATTCTTTAATTATTGTTTATTTTGAAATGAATCCTTCAAAATCTTTTAGTTGAAAATTATATTTTTCAGTGAGTAACACATTATCCACTGCAACATCTTCTCCCAATGGGTAAATATTTCTTTTGAAACAGTTGTAGGAGGAAAATCTCTCCTACACTATTATTGATTCTGATAGAAAATTGCAAAATATCATCTACCAAACTTTCAATTATTAAGATTTTTTACAGTTTATCTGAATTAGAATCGCAAGGCTTCTCAATAATATAATTGTCGAATTTTTCAATCTAACTTCCTCTCCACTATTTCTTCCTTTATCAAGAAAAAGTTACCTCAATATTAATAAAGTACAATTCTAAATTAACTCCAATTATTGATTCATGATAATATTTCAGTAACTCATCGTGCAATTAAAAACAAGGATTTTTATTTCAGACAATCCATCGTGAACACTTCATCAGCCATCTCCCAAATTGCCGGATTATGTGTTGCGATAATGATTAGCCTATTATCATCTCGAAGAGATAGCAAAATCTCCATAATCAACTGAGAGGTTGCTGGGTCTATTGAAGCTGTTGGCTCATCTGCCAGAATAAGGGGTGGATTCTTTAAGATAACTTTTGCCAAGGCAACCCGTTGCGATTCTCCGCCCGATAACTCAAAGATGCGCTTATCTAGGTCAAGATAAGCCAGGCCGACCTGTTCTAAAGCCTGCTTCTGCCTCAACCGCTGTTCCGACCGACTCAACTTTTGACCAATGAGACCTAGCTTAAGGTTTTCTTCAATACTTTGGTTTTCAATTAAGCCAAAGTTCTGGAAGAGGTAGCCCAATTCGTGACGGAAAAAATCACTCGATTTATAATTGGCCAAGTCTTTACCTCGGTAAAAAATCGTGCCATCATAAGATTCTAATTTCCCAATCATGTTCATCAAGGTTGTTTTTCCGCTACCACTTGAACCAATTAAGGCATAGACTTTTCCAGCCTCAAATGTTATTGAAAGATTCGAAAATAACTCTCGTTCTCCAAAAGATTTACTCACCCGTTTAAGTTCAATCATATTAACCTCCCTTCAAAACAAGCATGGACATCTTGTTTTCTTTCTGCATTTGGACATGTAACTGTAAAAGAGATAGACCAGTGAAGAGTAACAAGACTAAGAAAGCAACTCCTATCTCTACCATAAGAAATACACTCGCAACAAACCCCAGTAAAAACACACACAGTTGAGCAAAGAGATAAGTGCGATGGATTTCTAAGAACCTGAGACCTGCAATGCGTTTGATAAAAATAGCACGTCTAAATTCTTCAAAGTAGAGCCTATTCATAGTGTTAAACAACAAGATTGAAGTTGCAATCCCAAGCACAGCTCCTGCTAGCATTACCCAACGTTCCCTCTGGATATTATCCGATAATGTGATGTAGTTGTGGTAACCTGTTTGCATTTCTGAGACCCAATTTTCAATGCCTTGTCTCTGGATAAGCTCCTGGGCATCAGACAATTGATTAAAGAGAACGTAGTTCTGTACTGCGTCTACCCAAAACACAATGGACTGTGGACCAGTTGATTGGGGTGTTATAACAATGATGATTGGATCTTTCAAAAACTGCTGGTAAGAAATAGGGGTCGTATTATACACAAAACGATCATGACCTGATTCCAAATAACCTACCGTAGCAGTCATTTGCTGTCGTTCATCTTTACTAGATATGCGACTGGTTAAGTCGTCTTCAAAAACAGATTTATAATGTTCTTCCTCTGAACGGAGGTGTTCAGGCAGCAATAAGACAAACTCCCCTACATCAAGGTGATTCATCTTTTGCTCAATAGTTGTATCTACAGGAATGTTTTGACGCTCCAAGTATTGCGGTGTGACGATAAGGACATTGCCATTCGGGTTGTAATCGTGCCATTCTGTAGAGGTTATCAAGTTTTTGGAGGAAGCCATGCCATTTTGCAAAGTACGGTCAATTAACTGGTGTCTAGATAAGAAAGCCTTTTGTTCTGAAACAGCCAGATCCATCAATTGATACCAAGTTCTGAGTTTCCTTTGAGCTTGTTCATCAAAACCAGGACTCGTTCCTTCACGGCTGATTGATAGGGTAATCAGTTGCCTTTCCTGGCTCCAAGCCTCTTGTCCAATCCGATACTGTTGCCAAGCTTGGGAATACTTTAAGCTACTCCCTATTCCCAGCGTTACAATAATAATCGCTAATAGTTGACCGATTAAAATCAAACTAATGATTCCTCTGACAGGCACTTGCCCTTTTATAATCTGCATCAGGTGTATCTTTTTTATCCCAACTGCGAAGAGTTGAGCGAAAAACAGGGAGATCGACAACAAGATGAGATTATAACTGAGCAAGCCTTCTCCTATGGTCATTAGGAATTGCGTTGGAAGCGACAGAATTTTTTGCATAAGAATGGCGAGCACGCCAGCTAAACTGAAACCAACAGCTATCCCTTTCAAATCCTCACCAACTGGTCTAAGGAAAATGGACCACCGTTTCTCTCCTGAAATGAGGCGAATGCCCGACGACCGTAATTGGCTAATTTGACTAATTAAAGTCAGTGCTCCAAAGGTTAAGATGAAAATCAATAAACCGATTAACTGAAATCCGTTACTAAAGATAGCCATTAACGTAGATAGTTTAGATGGAATTATCAGGTGCATGTTAGTCAAGCCAAGTTGACTTAGCTCCTCTCTTAGCAAGTGAATATCTAGGTTTCCATCGAATACAAAATAGTTTGTTTCAACACCACTACTTTGAGCATCTTCTAGATTTTTTTCCTGTAGCCCATCAGGCAACTTTCCGTTCCCAAAGGTCGTATAAGAAAACACTGGAGTACCTTCTAAGTTAGGATCCTGGTGTTGAATCGCAATAAAGCTATCCGTTTCTTCTGCTAGTTTTTCCAAGCGTGTAGCAACATGCTGAAAAGTTGTTTCAGGGGAAGAATCACGTACAACAACGTTGGGGTAATAATGGGAGACATATGTATCAGTCCAAATGGTAAATACCCAAACAAAGAACAAACTAGCAAGCAGGTTGGATATGAGTATAAATAATTTTTTCATAGTGCATTCCTTATTCTAAAATAGAGGGCAGAAATACCCCTGTCCTCTATAAACTAACAAGCTTACTAAACTATTGATAAAAGAATCTTCTTCAATTATTCTTTACCATCCCGCATCAAATCTAAATTTTAACATATTATTACTCCTCTAAATGAAATATTATGAAAATGAGCGAAATGCAACTACATATTTTAATTAGAAATCTCAGTCTGAATTATAGTATCCTATTTTTTCCTCCTTTCTAACTGCACGTTCCTTTCTACAGGCAGAGACCTAATTTTATAAACTAATCTTAAATACTTTAGATTTTGTAACTCATAATTTTCAACAGCTGGTTAGCTATGAAAGCATTTTATCAAACATCTCCATTCTTATATCTATCTGGTATTGTTACAAGCTCTCATAAGAATACCTTTCTCTAAATAGTTGAATTTTAAAGTAATACGAAATCAATCAGCCTTCCCAACATCAAGACCATTGGACTTCTTTTGTGATTGCACTCGAATCTCCAATTGCTTATTCTTCTGAATGAATTGTTGTTAAGGAATTGTATTACTAAACATAAAAACACCTAGTAATGCAAATGTAACTAATTTTTTAATTCCACGTTTTTTTCTCATGCAATGAAACCCCTTTCTGTTTCCTTGTTTTTATTTTAACAGATATATTTTATTTAGCCAAGCGTTTTTATGTATTTTTTTAATTTTTTTATTTTTTATTACCATATAGAATTATTTATTTCTTTAACTTGATATTTTGAACTAAAAATTTTATAATGAAATTAAGCAAATAGGAAGGATTATTATCTTTAATGAATACACTCGCAGAGAAATTCAGATTGAAAAGAAAAGAGTTGAGACTCTCCCAACAAACTCTTGCAGAAGGAATTTGTGAACAAAGCCAGATTAGTAAAATTGAGAGAGGGCATTTCATTCCCTCCGCAGACCTTTTGTTCAAACTCTCACAACGACTTGAAGTGCCATTAGATTATTTTTTTAATGAACAAATTGAAATTAAATCTAATCTCTCTAATTTCAAGCAATTATCTGCTCGACTATTAGATGACAGAAATTATGACAATTTGGAATATATTTATAGAATAGAGATTGAACGAAGTACTTTTCTAACACTAGAAGACCGAACTTACCTTGAATGGATTAAAGCTATTATTGACTTCTATCAATATGACAGTAAGTGTGAGGCAATTTCTTCATTGGAAAATATATTATTAAAAGTCTCCTCAAATACTCTGATTTATTTAAAGGCATTGAATACTCTATCTAATTTCTATTCCTTAGTGGGTCGTGAAGAAGATTATGAAGCAAACTACTCTCATTTGATGAAGTTATATCAGACAAAAAATTTTGAGCATCAAGAGTTTTTATTTGGCTACATCAGAGTTCGTTACAACTACGCTCACTACCTAGTGTCAAAGGAAAAATATAACGAAGCCATCCAAGAAGCTCTTGAGACGATTGAACTCTGTAAACAAAGACAGACAAGCTACCAACTGGCTTCTCTACTTATTCTTGTAGGAAATGCTGGAGCCAAATTTCTAGACAAAGAACAAGTCAAAAATTATTATATAGAAGCAAGAGAATTATGTAAGATTTATAACAATCCTTTAATGTTGATGAAGATAGAAAATTATTTGAAGGAATTAGATACTGTTTAGTTAATCTTGACATTATAGTTTTTCTGAAACGTTAAATAACCTGTAAGGCTGATAGTGAAATTAATACTATCAGCCTTATAATTATGTGACTATTAGTCCGTCTCGCTCCGTTAGGTGCGAGACAAAAAAACCACCCGCTATGCGGGTGGTCATGATTTACGAGTAAATTCAAGTTCGATCTGATAAAAACAACTAAATTACTCTACAGATTTCAAGGCTTCAAGCATATCAACCTTTCTCAGATGGCGATTAACAAGGAAACCAAGCAAGGTTAAAATGGTGCTTACTGCTACCACTGGGATTACATAGACTTCCCAACCTACCTGCGGATAAAAGAGAATAGTCGCAGGCGAAATCATTTGAATCAAAAATTGGTGTAAATAGAAACCAGCTACCAAACCAAGTACGATTCCCACAAGAGACAGCACAATCGTCTCACGGTAAATATAGAGGGTGACTTCATTATTATGAAAACCGAGAACCTTGATAGTGGAGAGTTCACGGATTCTTTCAGCTACGTTTATATTGGTCAGATTGTAGAGGATAACAATAGCCAACAGAACCGAAACGATGACCAAGATGGTCATGGTCTGATTGAGTGAACTAGCGACGGAGTCAAAGAGCCGAATGGCTGAAGCATTCTGGACAACGCTGGACACCGCAGATTGATTCATAAGTAAGCCAGCCTGTCTTTCGATACTAGTAGCACTGGTATCTCTTAACGAGACCAGATAAGTGTTGGCTTGGGGTAGCTGTCCGTAAATTTGCTCATAGCTAGCCTGACTCATATAAATAAAGTGGCCAACGTAGTTCTCAGTAATAGCAGCGACCGTTAGTTCCTTACCTTCAATTTCTAGAGTCTGTCCAACCTTGACACCTGCCAGCTGGGCAAGTTTAGCTGTAATAACGACACCATCTTTTAATGTCAGCTCCTGCTGATGATTTTGCAGATGAATAAAGGGAGTCAAATCTTCCTTCTCTGTCCTCATAAGGGTAATGGTCTGAAGACCAGCCTTACCTTTGAAATCCTTGTCTAGCGTTTTAGAATAGATTTTCTGATAAGCTTGGATATCCTGCCCTTTCAACACTTCTTCCAACTCTGCCTTGTCTTGATTGGTCCCACTAGGGTTTTCAGAGACAATCATCTGATACTGTTGGATTTGTTGAAACTGTCTAGACGGAACTCCTGCTACAGAGGATTGGATTCCCAAACCTGCAAAGAGAAGGGCTACAGAACCTGCCACACCAAAGATCGTCATCAACATCCGCTGCTTATAACGGAAGATATTGCGAGCTGTTACCTTATGAGTAAAACTGAGACGATGCCAAATAAAACCGATGCGCTCTAGTAAGATTTTAGCTCCTTTAACAGGAGGTTTAGGCAGTAAAAGCTGGGCAGCTTCGTCATGAAGTTCCCTACGAGCTACCAAGTAGGCTGGTAACACACTCGCCAACCAACTCAAAGCAAGAGCCAGTAAGCTATAGGTCCAATAGAACTGAATCTGGGTTTCTCCCACCACCATGCCTTTTGTAATGACACTTGAAATCACACTGGCTAGTAAATAATGGCCAAGTATACTACCTAGAGCTGTTCCGACAGTCCCAGCTACTAGACCATAGAGGAGAAATTTAGCAATAATATCCTTACTGCGATAGCCCAAGGCCTTAAAAATTCCAGCATGTGTTCGCTCTTCATCCACAAAGCGAGTCATGGTTGTAAAGGTCACCATGGCCGCTACGGTATAAAGCACTACAGGAAAGATATTTCCCACTGCTCGAATACTGGCTGAAGCATTACTATACATGAGATAGCCCTGACCACCTGGCAGGGTCTGACGATTATAGACCTGATACCTTGGCTCCGCCAAATCATCCAAAACTTGCTGATGTTTTTCTAATTTTTCCTTTTCTTGGGCTAAATTTTGTTCAGCTTGCTTTAGTCTATCCTCTTCCTTGCCCAATTCCTGCTTGGCTTGGGTAAGTTGAGCACTGGCCTGCTCTCTCTGAACTTGAGGAAGCAAGGCTAGTTGACTTTCCTGAGCTTGTAAACGAGCTCTAGCAGTTGCTAAACGACGCTTGCCTTCCTGCAAATTATCCTCAGCCTTATCAAGGGTCTCTTGGCCCTTGTCTAGAGACTCTTGTCCTTCTTTTTTCAAGAGTTGCAGACGTGCCTTGCCATTATCTGACAAAGCTTGTTCTAGGTCTTCCTGATGCTGTTTAGATTTTTCTTCATAAGCTGCTGAAAAAGAATTTAATCCTGACAAATCTTGATATTTCAAACGAGCTATATTGTAGACTTTCTGATTAAACTGACTAGGTAAAATAACCCCATAGGCTGTCAGAGTCCCACTTCCACTTCCTGCGTAGCCCATATCTCGCTGAGAGAGGATTTCAGCTGAATCCACAAAACCAGTAATGGTATAGGTGTGATCTTTTAAAGAGGAATGACTATCTTCTTTTTCTTTAAAGCTAATCTCCTGTCCCACACGATATTGGCCCTGCAAATGACTGGCCAAAGCAATTTCCTGTCCTGTCTGAGGAAGTCGCCCCTCTCTTAGCTGAAAGGTTGAAATTCGCTCTGGTCTGGAGTACAGTCGAATGGCATCCTCCCCATTATCCATAGTCACATCTGTCAAATAGCCAAACTCAACCTCTGCGCCCTCTATCTGTTCTAGTTCTTCTTGATCTGCTTGATCCAAACCATAGTTAGACATAACTGACAAATCCAGGGTTTGAGCAGTTGTTAAATAAGCATTAGCTGTCGCCTCCATATTAGGGCTGGTTACTTTGAGACCTACTAGAGCTAGAGACCCCAACATCATCAAGGTCAAGATGGATAAAAAACGCCCCTTGGAGCCTGTGAAGGACTGAATCAAGTCCTTCCAATAGTTTTTTCGCTTGATCATGCTAGTACTCCAATGTATCAATATCCTGAGGTTTCTGGTTGAACACCACATCCTTGACACTAGCATCGTGCATATGAATCACGCGATCAGCAATGGGCGCCAAAGCTCCATTGTGAGTCACGATGATTACCGTCGCTCCCTTTTGACGAGACATGTCTTGGAGAATCTTCAAGACTTGCTTGCCTGTCTGATAGTCCAAGGCTCCAGTCGGTTCATCACAAAGGAGAATTTTAGGATTTTTGGCTACTGCACGTGCAATGGAGACTCGCTGTTGCTCCCCTCCAGAAAGCTGGGCTGGAAAGTTATTGAGACGATGAGCCAGGCTTACATCTGTCAAGACCTGCTCAGGATCCAAGGCATCTGTCACAATTTCTGAGGCCAATTCCACATTTTCCTTAGCTGTCAGATTGGACACTAGATTATAAAACTGAAAAACAAAACCGACATCATTTCTACGGTAATTAGTTCTCTGGTGGGAATTGTAGTCGGCAATATTGACACCATCAATCCAAATCTCCCCTTCATCATTGGTATCCATTCCCCCAAGAAGGTTAAGAACCGTTGACTTGCCTGCACCAGACGCACCTAGAATAATAACCAATTCACCCTTTTCAATTTCAAAATTCACATCACGATTGGCCACAATCTCCGTGTCCCCAACCTGATAACGCTTGTAACAGTGTTTCATCTCAATATAAGCCATATCATTTTCTCTTTCTTTCATATTTAATATCATTATATCGCTTTTTCAAGTCGTTGAAAACTGGGAACAAAAACAAAAAGCCTAGAAATTAAGGCTCTATAATATTTG
>NZ_VMMF01000026.1:0-13125 GCF_013277075.1 Streptococcus sp. 959 | reverse complement strand
GGTAGAAATCCCAGGTAAAGATGGCAAGCCAATCACAGTTACAATTGGTGAAGACGGTAAAGGTAAAGTACCAAACAGTGAATTACCAGAAGGTAAAGTTCCAGGTACAGCTAAGATTACTGAACCAGGTCAACCAACAGTTGAAGTTCCAGTAGAAACACCAGCTAAGGTCACACCAGAAACACCAACAACTGAAACACCAGTTGCACCAGTGACACCTGATATGCCAGTCAAACCTGATACTAATGGAGCTAAGTCAAATGATTCTCAAAATGTATTGCCAAATACAGGAACAGAATCAAATGCTGCTCTTGCATCTCTAGGACTTCTTGGACTATTGAGTGGATTTGGACTTGTAGCTCGTAAGAAAAAAGAAGACTAAAAATTTAGTCAGATGAACATTCATTCTTTTGTGTTTTAACAACGAACTAGATTGATTCTGATAGTTGTTTTATCCATAAAATACAAAGAATGATTAGATAAAGAAAGCGAACAATGCTAGGATTTTGTTAAACGGAATTCTAAGTATTGTTCGCTTTTTGTGGTATAATAATTACTATGCAGAAAAAACCAACATCAGCCTATGTGCACATCCCATTTTGTACCCAGATTTGTTATTATTGTGACTTTTCAAAGGTTTTCATCAAAAATCAGCCGGTAGATAGCTATTTGGAGCATCTGTTAGAAGAGTTTCAATCTTATGATATTCAAAGGTTGAGAACCCTCTATATCGGTGGTGGTACACCAACAGCCCTTTCAGCTCCGCAACTGGAGGTGTTA
Organism: Streptococcus sp. 959; assembly: GCF_013277075.1. Lineage (GTDB taxonomy): Bacteria > Bacillota > Bacilli > Lactobacillales > Streptococcaceae > Streptococcus > Streptococcus pseudopneumoniae_C. Next base: position 12,345 of record NZ_VMMF01000026.1, on the reverse strand, counting down.
TTGCAGGGCTTGACTAAAAACATGGACTTGTCTGCCTTGGAAGAATTGACCATTGAAGCCAATCCAGGGGACTTGGATGAGGATAAGATTGCTGTGTTGAAGAATTCGCCTGTCAATCGTGTTTCGCTAGGTGTACAGACTTTTGATGACAAGATGCTGAAAAAGATTGGGCGCAGTCATTTGGAGAAGGATATTTATGAAAATATCGACCGTCTGAAACTGGCTGGTTTTGACAACATCTCCATTGATTTGATTTATGCGCTACCTGGTCAGACCATGGAGCAAGTCAAGGAAAATGTGGCTAAGGCCATTGGACTGGATATTCCCCATATGAGTTTGTATAGCTTGATTTTAGAAAATCATACGGTCTTTATGAACCGTATGCGACGTGGGAAATTGCCTCTGCCTAAGGAGGAACTAGAAGCGGAGATGTTTGAGTACATCATCGCAGAGCTGGAGCGAGCTGGTTTTGAGCATTATGAGATTTCCAATTTCTCCAAACCCGGTTTTGAAAGTCGTCACAATCTCATGTACTGGGACAATGCTGAATACTATGGCATCGGTGCTGGTGCATCTGGTTATGTCAAAGGAGTGCGCTATAAAAACCATGGTCCGATTCGTCATTATCTGAGTGCAGTTGAGGAAGGCAATGCGCGTATTATAGAAGAGCACCTGAGTCAAAAGGAGCAAATGGAAGAAGAGATGTTCTTGGGCCTTCGCAAGAAATCAGGGGTCTCGATGGCGCGATTTGAGGAAAAATTTGGACGGTCTTTTGATGGACTTTATGGAGAAATTGTCAAGGATTTGGTTCAACAAGGTCTCATGCAAATAGAGGGTGACCGAGTTCGCATGACAAAAAGAGGTCTCTTTTTAGGAGATACTGTAGCAGAACGATTTATTTTGGAGTAGGATGATGGGCTTAACTTATCAAATGAAAATGAAAATTCCTTTTGATATGGCTGATATGAATGGTCATATCAAGCTTCCAGATGTGATTTTGCTCTCCTTGCAAGTTTCAGGGATGCAGTCGATTGAGTTGGGAGTTAGTGATAAGGCCATTTTGGAAAACTATAATCTTGTCTGGATTATCACAGACTATGATATTGAGGTGGTTCGTTTGCCTCGTTTTGCGGAAAAAATCACTATCGAAACGGAAGCCCTAAGCTACAATAGACTTTTTTGCTACCGTCGCTTTACCATTTATGATGAAGCAGGTCAGGAGCTCATCCACATGATGGTGACCTTTGTTCTCATGGATCGAGACAGTCGAAAAGTCCATGCAGTAGAACCTGATATTGTGGCTCCTTACCAGTCTGAGTTTGATAAAAAGCTTATTCGTGGTCCGAAGTACGAGTCCTTGGAAGAGCCAATCAGCAAGGATTACCATGTCCGTTTTTACGATTTAGATATGAATGGTCATGTCAATAACAGTAAATACTTAGACTGGATTTTTGAGGTCATGGGAGCGGACTTTTTGACCCAATATATTCCCAAGAAAATCAACCTTAAGTACGTTAAGGAAGTTCGACCAGGTGGTGTGATTACATCGGCTGTTGAACGGACTGGACTGGAAAGCGAGCATGAGATTACAAGCGACGGTTCTACTAATGCCCAAGCAATCATCACTTGGCAAGAAATAAAAAAGGATTAGGGAGAGATAGATGAAATATAAAGGCTATTTAATTGATTTAGACGGAACCATTTATAAGGGGAAAGACCGAATTCCAGCAGGGGAGGCTTTTGTCCATGAATTGCAAAAGCGGGACATCCCTTATCTTTTTGTGACCAACAATACAACCCGCACTCCAGAGAGTGTTCAAGAAATGTTGACTCAGAATTTTAATATCGATACGCCCCTGTCGACTGTCTACACAGCGACTTTGGCGACTATCGACTATATGAACGACTTGGGGCTTGAAAAGACCGTCTATGTCATCGGAGAAGCAGGGCTCAAGGAAGCCATCAAGGCGGCTGGATATGTGGAAGACAAGGAAAATCCTGCCTATGTGGTAGTAGGTCTGGACTGGCAGGTCGACTATGAAAAATTTGCGACAGCAACTCTTGCGATTCAAAAGGGAGCTCACTTTATCGGAACCAACCCTGACCTCAACATCCCGACAGAACGCGGTCTTTTGCCTGGTGCTGGTTCACTGATAACTCTGCTTGAAGTGGCAACACGAGTGAAGCCTGTTTATATCGGGAAACCAAATGCCATCATTATGGATAAGGCGGTTGAGCACTTAGGTTTGGAACGTGAAGAGTTAGTCATGGTCGGAGATAATTACCTGACTGATATCCGGGCTGGGATTGATAATGGCATTCCAACGCTCTTGGTGACGACAGGTTTTACCAAGGCAGAAGAAGTAGCAGACCTGCCAATCGCACCGACTCATGTGGTTTCTAGTCTTGCGGAGTGGGATTTTGATGAAAACTAAATTGACCTTTTGGGGCTCTATGCTCTTTCTCCTCTCCCTGTCAATCCTTCTGACTATCTATCTGGCTTGGGTCTTCTATCCGCTGGAGATTCAGTGGTTGCAACTAACGAATCGGGTTTATCTAAAACCAGAAACCATTCAGTACAACTTTCATATTTTGATGACTTACCTGACCAATCCTTTTAGTCAGATTTTACAGATGCCGGATTTTCGTTCGTCAGCAGCTGGGCTACACCATTTTACGGTGGTCAAAAACCTCTTTCACTTGGTTCAGCTAGTAGCTTTAGTGACACTGCCAAGTTTCTATTTCTTTGTCAAAGGGATTGTGAAAAAGGGCTTTTTGTCTCTATTTAGTAAAGGGCTTTTGACTCTAGTGGTCTTGCCTTTGCTGATTGGGCTTGGGGGAGTTTTGATTGGTTTTGATCAATTCTTTACCCTTTTCCATCAAATTCTCTTTGTGGGAGATGATACCTGGCTTTTTGACCCAGCCAAGGATCCTGTTATTCTGATTTTACCAGAGACCTTCTTCCTCCATGCCTTCCTCCTCTTTTTCGCCCTCTATGAAAGCTTTTTTGGCTATCTTTATCTGAAAAGTCTTAGGAAGTGAAACGAAAGCTATTTTTAATTTGTATATATAAACATGTATATCATTTGAAACCATCGTTAAGAGTGAATTAACTAATTCTGAATAGTATCAATCGTTCGCAAACAGTCTATTTTTCTTGAAAAATAGGCTTTTTTTCTAAAAATCGCTAGTCAAGCGCTTTATTTTTTTGTATAATAGAAGTAGCAAAGTATAGATAAGAAGAGAAAAGCATGATTACACTATTTCTATCACCGAGCTGTACTTCATGTCGTAAGGCAAAGGCCTGGTTAGAAAAACATAAGGTGCCCTTTGAGGAGCACAATATTATGACCAGTCCCTTAACAAGAAAGGAATTGCAACACATTCTTTCCTTGACCGAAAATGGTACTGATGACATCATTTCAACTCGTTCAAAAATTTTTCAAAAATTAGATATTGATGTAGAAAGTATTTCGGTATCGGAATTGCTTCATTTGATTGAGCAGTATCCTAGTCTTTTGCGTCGCCCAATTATTATCGATGCCAAACGCATGCAGATCGGTTTTAATGAAGATGAGATTCGTGCTTTTCTCCCTCGTAGTTATCGTAAGCAAGAACTAAAAGAAGCAAGAATGAGAGCTGGTATTAGTTAATGAACAAACAGTATAGTTACCCACTAGATTTGTCGTGGAGCACTGAAGAACTTGCTTCAGTGCTTTCTTTTTTTAATGATGTTGAAGCTGCCTATGAAGGCAAGGTAGAGGCTAAAAAGTTACTAAACTCCTATAAGGGATTCAAATTGGTTGTGCCAAGCAAGAGTGAAGAGAAGCGTTTGGGACGAGAATTTGAAACGGTTAGTGGCTATTCGCTTTATCGAGCGGTTCAGGCTGCCAAGGAAAAAGGGGAAGGGAAGATTTCTCTTGGAAAGTAAATTTGAATTTGCTAAAGAGTTAATTAAGAAAGCAGGCCAGTACATCCTTGGCCATATGCAGGAAGATTTGCGTGTTGAAACCAAGTCCTCTCCGACAGACTTGGTGACCAGACTGGACAAGGAAGTTCAGGAACTCTTGGTTGGTGAAATTCTATCCCGTTATCCTGAGGATAAGATTTGTGCTGAAGAAGGGTGTCTGCGAGCCTCGGTTCAAGAGGGCAAGGTTTGGGTTATTGATCCGATTGATGGTACCAATAACTTTGTAGCCCAGCAGGAAGATTTTGCTGTCATGATGGCTTATTTTGAAAATGGTCAGGGACAGTTTGGTCTGATTTATGATGTGGTCAAAGGGGATTGTTATCACGGTGGTGGTAAGTTTCCAGTTTTTCGAAATGATCAGCCTCTAGCTCCCTTTAAAGCAAAACCACTTGGAGATTTTCTCATTGCAGGAAATAGTGGCATGCTGGAAACCAATGAATGGGGGCTGGCTGATTTGAGTCGAGCGGTTCTTGGTGTACGTGTCTATGGAAGTGCGGCCATTAGTTTTGCCAAGATTTTGTCAGGGCGTTTGTTGACCTATGTCACCTATTTGCAACCATGGGATTATGCCGCGGCTAGTATTTTAGGGGAAAGTCTGGGCTATCGGGTGGTGACCCTTTCTGGTGAAGCTCCTGATTTTCAAACCAGGCAGCCGGTCATGATGGTTCCTCTTGAGATGCAGGAGGAAATTCAGTCCTATATTTACGAAAGGAAAAGAACTTAAATGCAATTTCCAGAAGGATTTGTTGAAAAATATGAAGAGATACTAGGAGATGAGGCAAGAGATTTTCTTGCCTCTTTTGAGGAGGAAGCGGTTTCGGCCTTTCGAGTCAATCCTTTAAAAGAAGTGCAAGCTTTATTTTCTGATCCTATTCCTCAAACCCCTTGGGGCCACTATGGGAAGGTTTCAGGAAAATCGCCTGAGCATGCTACTGGTTTAGTTTATTCGCAAGAACCCGCTGCTCAAATGGTGGCTCAGGTAGCCCAACCCAGTCCTGGAATGAAGGTCTTGGATTTGGCCGCTGCTCCAGGTGGTAAATCAACTCAGCTAGCAGCCTATTTAGCAGGAGAGGGTCTCCTTGTTTCCAACGAAATCTCAAGTAAACGGGCTAAGATTTTAGTAGAAAACATGGAGCGCTTTGGAGCGACAAATGTCGTGGTGACCAATGAATCTGCCGACCGCTTGGCCAAGGTCTTTAAAGGCTATTTTGACCTTATTGTCCTTGATGCCCCTTGCTCGGGTGAAGGAATGTTCCGTAAGCAACCAGATGCTATGGATTATTGGAGTCTCGATTATCCGGGTCAATGTGCTAGTTTGCAAAGAGAGATTTTAGCGGATGCGGTGACCATGCTAGCTGAAGGTGGTCGTCTGGTTTATTCGACCTGTACCTGGGCACCTGAGGAAAACGAAGAGATCGTCAATTGGTTACTGGAAGAGTATGATTTTGACTTGTTGCCAGTTGAGCATATCAATGGAATGGTAGCTGGCATTGACCTGCCAGAAACGGCTCGGATGTATCCTCATCATTTTAAGGGAGAGGGGCAGTTTGTAGCCCATTTACAGTTTAAGGGTAAAAATCCAGCTCCTAAATTTAAGGTAAGTAAGAGCAATCTTAGCCGTGAACAAGTTTCCCTGTGGCAGGAATTTGCCCAAAACCACTTGAAGGTCAATTTACACGGTATCTTGCAGACTTTTGGAGACCAACTCTATCTCTTGCCAGAACTTTTGCCAGATTTAGGGAAGCTCAAGATTGCTAGGAATGGCCTGCATCTGGGTACCTTTAAGAAGAAACGCTTTGAACCCAGTTTCGCTCTTGGCCTAGCCTTAAAACCGAGTCAGGTCAAGCAGTCGGTTGAAATTGATCAAGAAGAGTTTGTAAAGTATGTGGCTGGAGAAACTGTTCAGCTGGCGGAAAGTCTGCCAAATGGTTGGTACCAAGTTTTGGTTCAGGGCAACGGTTTGGGCTTTGCTAAGGTGACTGGAAATGTTTTGAAAAATTATTTTCCAAAAGGCCTCAGATTCAAGTGAAAATGCTAGTCAAAGTAGCTTGTCTATGTTATAGTGGAAGTATGGATTTTTTTCAAATTGTCTTTCATTTTAAGTCAAAATTGGTGGGCAAGGCAACTGAGAAAATTACTAGTAAAATCAAGCTAGCAACTTCAGTTGGCTCCCAATTTTCAAAAGAAAAACATAAATAAATAGTTGAAAAAATTCACAGCATTCACCATTATTTTCAAGGAGAAAAACAGTGAAAAAAAGGAAAAAACTCGCTCTATCCCTTGCAGCTCTTTTGCTGGCAGGTTCTTTGGCGGGATGTGCTAGCTGGATTGACCGTGGAGAATCCATGACAGCTGTTGGCTCAACGGCTCTTCAGCCCTTGGTCGAAGCAGCAGCAGATGAATTTGGCTCTATGCACGTTGGAAAAACAGTCAACGTCCAAGGTGGAGGATCTGGTACAGGTTTGTCTCAGGTTCAATCTGGAGCTGTTGACGTAGGAAATTCAGACGTATTTGCCGAGGAAAAAGACGGTATCAACGCATCTGCTCTAGTGGACCATAAGGTAGCCGTAGCTGGCTTGGCAGTAATTGTAAATAAGGAAGTTGACGTTGAAAATCTGACAACTGAACAACTCCGTAGCATCTTCACAGGTCAAGTGACCAACTGGAAAGAAGTCGGTGGGAAAGACCTAGCTATTTCTATTATCAACCGTGCGGCAAGTTCAGGTTCGCGTGCAACCTTTGATAGTGTCATCATGGATGGTCAGTCTGCTGTGCAGAGTCAAGAACAGGATTCAAATGGGATGGTCAAAAACATTGTTTCCCAGACACCAGGAGCCATTTCTTACCTAGCCTTTGCCTATGTGGATGACTCGGTGAAACGCATGAAGTTGAATGGCTATGAGCCGATTGCAGAAAATGTTACAACCAATAACTGGCCTTTGTGGTCTTATGAACACATGTATACCCTAGGTCAGCCGAACGAATTGGTAGCAGAGTTTCTCAACTTTGTCCTCTCAGATGAAGCGCAAAGCGGAATCGTTAAGGGGATGGGCTATATTTCTGTCAAGGAAATGAAGGTTGAAAAAGATGCTGTAGGAACGGTGACAGCACTAGAAGGGAGTCACTAATGAATCAAGAAGAATTAGCTAAAAAATTACTTTCTCCCTCAAAGAACTCTCGTTTAGAGAAACTTGGAAAAGGCTTGACCTTTGCCTGTCTGTCTTTGATTGTCATTATTGTGGCTATGATTTTGATCTTCGTAGCCCAAAAAGGTTTGTCGACCTTCTTTGTAAATGGGGTCAATATCTTTGATTTCCTATTTGGCCAAACTTGGAATCCTTCAGGTAAACAATTTGGTGCCCTTCCAATGATTTTGGGTTCCTTTATTGTCACAATTCTATCGGCCCTTATCGCAACTCCTTTTGCCATTGGTGCGGCAGTTTTTATGACCGAGGTCTCACCAAAAGGTGCTAGAATCTTACAGCCAGCTATTGAATTGCTTGTCGGGATCCCTTCAGTCGTATATGGATTTATCGGTTTGCAGGTCGTAGTTCCCTTTGTCCGTAGTGTCTTTGGTGGAACTGGTTTTGGGATTTTGTCAGGGATTTTCGTTCTCTTTGTCATGATTTTACCGACGGTAACCTTTATGACAACCGATAGCTTGCGTGCGGTGCCTCGTCACTACCGTGAAGCTAGTTTGGCTATGGGGGCTACTCGTTGGCAAACCATCTGGCGCGTGACCTTGAAGGCAGCGCGTTCAGGGATTTTCACAGCAGTGGTCTTTGGGATGGCGCGTGCCTTTGGTGAGGCCTTGGCCATTCAGATGGTGGTCGGAAACTCAGCCGTTGTCCCAACTTCACTAACAACACCTGCTGCGACCTTGACCTCTGTCTTGACTATGGGTATCGGAAATACCGTTATGGGAACAGTTGATAATAACGTTCTCTGGTCACTGGCCTTAGTCTTGCTCTTGATGAGTTTGGCCTTCAACAGTGTGATTAAATTGATTACGAAAGAAAGAGGAAAGAAAAACTATGCACGCTAAGAAATTAGATAAAATTGCAACAGCTGTCCTCTACTCGATTGCAGGAATTATCGTTGCCATCTTGGCATCCTTGATTCTCTATATCTTGGTTCGTGGTTTGCCCCACATCTCTTGGTCTTTCTTGACTGGCAAATCATCTTCCTACCAAGCAGGCGGAGGGATTGGAATTCAGCTCTATAATTCCTTCTTCCTTTTGGTCATCACCTTGATTATCTCTGTGCCTTTATCTATGGGAGCTGGGATTTTCCTAGCTGAATATGCTAAAAAAGGTCCTGTGACCAACTTTGTCAGAACCTGTATTGAAATCTTGTCTTCTCTACCATCAGTGGTTGTAGGTCTCTTTGGTTACTTGATCTTTGTAGTTCAGTTTGAGTACGGATTTTCAATCATCTCAGGTGCCTTGGCCTTGACAGTCTTTAACCTGCCTCAGATGACTCGTAATGTTGAGGACAGCTTGAAACACGTTCACCATACGCAACGTGAGGCTGGTTTGGCCCTTGGGATTTCTCGCTGGGAGACTGTGGTCCATGTGGTTATTCCAGAAGCTCTTCCAGGGATTGTAACTGGGGTTGTCTTGGCCTCTGGTCGTATCTTTGGTGAGGCGGCAGCTCTCATCTATACAGCAGGGCAATCCGCTCCAGCCCTTGACTGGTCTAACTGGAATATTCTTAGTGTGACCAGCCCAATATCTATCTTCCGTCAAGCAGAAACCTTGGCTGTCCACATCTGGAAAGTCAATAGCGAAGGAACCATTCCAGATGGAACCATCGTATCAGCAGGTTCTGCGGCCGTGCTCCTTATCTTTATCCTCATCTTTAACTTTGGAGCTCGCAAACTCGGAAGCTACCTACATAAGAAATTAACCGCTGCCTAAAGGAGAAGCCATGTCAAAATATAATTGGGATGAAAAGCATATCATCACCTTTCCTGAAGAGAAAGTGGCCCTCTCTACTAAGGATTTACATGTTTACTACGGTAAAAAAGAATCCATCAAGGGCATCGATATGCAATTTGAAAAAAATAAAATTACAGCCTTAATTGGCCCATCTGGATCAGGGAAATCAACCTACCTCCGCAGTATCAACCGTATGAATGATACCATTGATATTGCTAAGGTCACAGGTCAAATCCTCTATCAAGGGATTGATGTCAACCGTCCAGAAATTAACGTCTATGAGATGCGTAAGCACATCGGAATGGTCTTCCAACGACCAAATCCCTTTGCCAAGTCTATCTACCGCAACATCACTTTTGCCCATGAACGTGCAGGGGTTAAGGACAAGCAAGTCTTGGATGAAATTGTGGAAACCTCTCTTCGTCAAGCTGCCCTTTGGGACCAGGTCAAAGATGATTTGCACAAGTCAGCCTTGACCCTATCAGGTGGTCAGCAGCAACGTCTCTGTATCGCTCGTGCTATCTCTGTTAAACCAGATATCCTCTTGATGGATGAACCAGCGTCAGCCTTGGATCCGATTGCAACAGCCCAGCTGGAAGAAACTATGTTGGAATTGAAGAAGGACTTTACCATCATCATCGTGACTCACAGTATGCAGCAGGCTGCGCGTGCTAGTGACTACACAGGATTTTTCTACTTGGGTGACTTGATCGAGTACGATAAGACCTCTAATATTTTCCAAAATGCCAAACTACAGTCAACCAATGACTACGTAACAGGACACTTTGGATAGAAAGGAAACAGTATGACAGAAGCGATTTTACAGGTGTCAGACCTGTCCGTTTATTACAATCAAAAAAAGGCCTTGAATAGTGTTTCCCTATCTTTCCAACCTAAGGAAATTACAGCCTTGATTGGTCCATCTGGATCAGGGAAGTCAACTCTTCTCAAGGCTATCAACCGTATGGGAGATCTCAATCCAGAGGTGACCACAACTGGTTCGGTGGTTTATAATGGCCACAACATCTACAGCCCGCGTACAGATACAGTTGAATTGCGGAAGGAAATTGGTATGGTTTTCCAACAACCAAACCCTTTCCCTATGTCTATCTACGAAAATGTTGTTTATGGGCTTCGTATCAATGGAGTGAAGGACAAGCAGGTTCTGGATGAAGCTGTGGAAAAAGCCTTGCAGCGTGCTTCTATCTGGGATGAGGTCAAGGACCGCCTGCATGATTCGGCTATCGGGCTTTCAGGTGGACAACAGCAACGTGTCTGTGTTGCCCGTGTCTTGGCAACCAGTCCTAAAATCATTCTCTTGGATGAACCGACTTCAGCCTTGGACCCTATCTCTGCTGGTAAGATTGAGGAAACCCTGTATGGGCTAAAAAATAAATACACCATGCTCTTGGTTACGCGTTCTATGCAACAAGCCTCTCGTATCTCTGACAAGACAGGATTTTTCCTTGATGGGGATTTGATTGAATTTAACGATACCAAGAAGATGTTCCTCAACCCACAACACAAGGAAACAGAAGATTATATTTCAGGAAAATTTGGATAAGGAGATAAATGATGTTACGTTCTCAATTTGAAGAAGATTTAGAGAAATTGCACAATCAGTTCTATGCTATGGGACAGGAAGTGCTATCCCAAATCAATCGTACAGTGCGTGCATTTGTTACGCATGATCGTGATTTGGCCAAGGAAGTCATCGAAGACGATGCAGAAGTAAACGAATACGAAGTGAAGTTGGAGAAGAAATCATTTGAAATGATTGCCCTCCAACAACCCGTTTCTCAGGACTTGCGTACCGTTTTGACAGTCTTGAAGGCCGTGTCTGACTTGGAACGTATGGGTGACCATGCTGTTTCCATTGCCAAAGCGGCAATCCGTATGAAGGGAGAACAACGCATCCCAGCTGTTGAAGAAGAAATCAAGAGAATGGGTCGCGATGTCAAGAACTTTGTCGAAGCAGCCCTTGAACTCTATCTCAATGGTTCAGTAGACCAAGCCTATGAAGTAGCAGCCATGGACGAAAAAATCAACCATTATTTTGATAGCATTCGTGACTTGGCTACAGAAGAAATCAAGAAAAACCCAGATGCCATCGTTACAGGTCGTGATTACTTCCAAGTGATTGCTTTCTTAGAACGCATTGGAGATTATGCCAAAAATATCTGTGAATGGGTTGTTTACTTTGAAACAGGTAAGATTGTTGAACTATAAAATAGGTTCAATATGTATAAAAAGGAGCTTGAAATCAACTGATAGCTCCTTTTCTTGAATGAAAAAAATATTTTTAAGATAAAAATTCAAAAAACACTTGACAACTACCTTGGATAGCGTTATAATTATACAAAATTAACAGAGAGGTTGTTTATTTATGAAATCAAAAAAATGGATATTTGTTTTATGTAGTTTTATTGCAAGTTTTTTCTTAGTAGCTTGCCAGTCGGGTTCTAATGGTTCTCAGTCAGCTGTTGAGGCCATTAAGCAAAAAGGGAAATTGGTTGTGGCGACCAGTCCTGACTACGCACCTTTTGAATTCCAAGCCTTGGTTGATGGAAAAAACCAGGTAGTCGGTGCGGATATTGATATGGCCCAAGCTATCGCTGATGAACTTGGGGTGAAGTTGGAAATCTCAAGCATGAGTTTTGACAATGTTTTGACCAGTCTTCAAACAGGTAAGGCTGACCTAGCAGTTGCAGGAATTAGCGCTACTGATGAGAGAAAAGAAGTCTTTGATTTTTCAATCCCTTACTATGAAAATAAGATTAGTTTCTTGGTTCGTAAGGCTGATGTAGAAAAATACAAGGATTCAACTAGCCTAGAAAGTGCTAATATTGCGACCCAAAAAGGGACTGTTCCAGAATCTATGGTCAAGGAACAATTGCCAAAAGCTCAATTGACTTCCCTAACCAATATGGGTGAAGCTGTTAATGAATTACAGGCTGGAAAAGTAGATGCTGTTCACATGGATGAGCCTGTTGCCCTTAGTTATGCTGCTAAAAACGCTGACCTAGCTGTCGCAACTGTCAGCTTGAAGATGAAGGACGGCGAAGCCAATGCAGTTGCTCTTAGAAAAAATAGTGCTGATTTGAAAGAAGTGGTGGACAAGGTTATCCAAAAACTCAAGGATGATGGTACTTACCAAAAATATCTTGAAAAGGCGGCAACCTTAACAGAAGTTGAAGAATAATACTCAATGAAAATCAAAGAGCAAACAAGGAAGCTAGCCGCAGGCTGTACTTGAGTACGGTAAGGCGACGCTGACGTGGTTTGAATTTGATTTTCGAAGAGTATTAGGACCTAGTTGAGCTAGGAACCGACAGTATCTTATATAGAATAGGAGAAGGAGATGAGTTCAGGTAAAATTGCTCAGGTTATCGGTCCCGTTGTAGACGTCTTGTTTGCAGCAGGGGAAAAACTTCC
>NZ_VMMF01000025.1:0-20911 GCF_013277075.1 Streptococcus sp. 959 | reverse complement strand
AACTTTTGGGGTGCAGTTCATATCGAAGCGTTTTTTGTTGTTACATTAACAGAGGGAAATTTGGCATAATTTATTTTTAAGTGCTTTTCAGGCTATATTTTGATCATTTGAGGAAATCAACATTATTTTTAAATATTTATCTGATAAGATAGGAGTATGAAAAATTTAAAAGAAGATAACATAAAAAAATCCTTATGGCACATCAAACGCCATTGCGAAAATATAGAGAAAAACACTGATGATAGAAAAAAATCGAACTTCTCCACCTAAAGGAAAGTATAGAGATACTAAGACGGGTTTTAAACGATGAAAAACCCTATCCGAATTTGGATAGGGAAGAAGTATTTTGAGAGAACATAACCTATTAATTTTAAATATATAGATAATATCACAATAAAATACTTTTTGAGAATTTTTTAATTACTGTTCGTCTTTTATAGTGCTAAATCTAGTTTCATTACTATTGATAATTAAAAGTGGTTAATATTTTTGCTATTATTTTTTCAAATTCTATATTCAATTTCTTCAGTTCATCATCAAGTGCTCTTTTATCCTCAAATACTCTTAGATTATGATAAAGTATATTCCTTAACCGATATAGATGATTATACGTTTTTGGGGATTCATCTGGAGAATCTAAACCTTCTTCAAATAAACCCGTTTTCTTTAAAATGTTTATATATATTCTATAAAATTCAAGTGGTGTATCTTTCTGTTCCAAAACCGATGAATGAACCGTGAATAGTTTCTTTATTCTATATTTTTCAGTTAAAATTTCATTGATTTCAGATTTTAAAACAACAAGATTTTTTCCCCCCCTCTCATCCATCGTTTTTTCTAACATCTTATGGGCTAGGAAACTAATAAAAACCTCTATATATTGATAAAGAACTGAAAATTTTATATATTCAGTATTAAATGATTGATAATATAATTCTGGTAAGACATCTGTCATAAATCTTAAAGAATCGTCATCAATGTCTTCACTAACACTAATCGACTTAATAATTAGCGTCTTCAATCCATTTTCAATAGGATCATCCACAATATTTTCAGGAGCAATACTAAAATTATTCAATTCTATATGTTTTTGTGAAGCATAGAATTCATCTGTATCCTTTATGGGGAAAAAATGATGTTCTAGCATCATTAATATTTTCATATGGTCGCTATTAAACTGATTTAGCTCTGCATCTCTACAATCTTCTACGAAAATAACCAACGGAAAGTCAAATTTACTTTTAAACTGTTCAAATATACCTTCTCCAATAAACTTGTCATCATTTAATTTTAAGAAAGCTTTATATTTTAATATTTCATCGATTTTAACTTTATCACTTTTTTCATCCAAATTTAGGTCAAAAAAATATTTCTCGATAAAATACTTTTCTGAATTAAAGAAAACCTCCCTTGCTGCATCCATATAAGCTTCGAAATAGATCTGATTTCGCTCATTCGACATTACAACATTATTTGAATGTAGTCTTTCAACAGAAAAAATATAGCCAATAGCGTTAGCATTGTCACGTGTATTTGAGTAACATCGATAGACATCTTTTTCTAAATAATTTTCATAATAATAATAATGAATCTTGAAATCACTAATTGGTTTGTCTTTTCGAATGTATTCCCTAGTTGTTTTATATGGAAATTCTATTATTTCTTTATTCATATCCCCATCTTATTTGTATATACTTCCATGGCGGTGTTTGAAGTTTCATATAAATTCAAAAAACAACCTGCAGATTCATCAAAGAGCAATCTAAAGAATTCACTAAAATACATTCTTTGCGAATTACCTATTTTTGAAGAATTTTGTTTGATTATATATAAATTCTTATTTAATTCCAAGAACCAATCATAAGCATAATCTCCACCACCTTCTAAACTGTTAATAAGTCTACTGATATCGGAAATAGAACTTATTTTATTCTTTTGTTTCAGTAATGACAGTCCAGCCCCAAATCCAGTCATCACTTGAGATTTCGACATTAATGAAAAAATGCTTTCTGCAAATAAAAATGTTTTTACAGACTCGGCATTGAGTAGCAACGAGTCATCTTCAGATAACAAATCATTCATATTTTTAGTGTCATCTTCTGAAGTCATACTATTCATTCTATTTAATAGTGAATTATAACATTGAACAAAAGTTTTAAATAGATCCTCTTCAACATTTTCGCTTGAAATTGTCTCCAACGTTTTTATAGTTTCTAATATAGTAGATCGTGTCATTGGAAGATAACTAGACTGCAAATAGGAAACAAACCCATCAATAATATCCTGGAATCGATACTCTCCAATGTTTCTAGGAGACCGTCCTTCAACCTCTTTTATTAGAATTATATCTGGGATATTTACATCATAGTTGCTATATAAAATTTCTATTTGATGGCGAAGCGTCATTGGAGTTTGACCAGTATTTAGTGTCAACATCCTATATAAAAGGCCAAAACGATTTATTCCGCCATAAACTTCAGCATGTAGACTTCCTTTTAAAAAAAGTGATGTATCTCTACCTTCTTTAATAAGTTCATTATAAGCATCTATTATTGTAAATGTTCTTTGCAAACCATCTAAAATTAGAGATTTCTTTAATAATTCCTTAATATTGCTTTGATTCAATTCTTCCTCTGACATATCTTTGCTATCAATCGCTAGCACTATTGGGGGGATAATACAACCATATTTTAAATCCTCTTTTAATTGTGAGTATATGCTCATCGAAGAACGAACTCTTTTTCTTTGATATTCATTGTTTGATATAATATTTTCAGCGAATTCCAAATACTCATTTAATTCCAACTCTATTAAATAGTTTGATGTCTGTATTTTACGATCTTCTGTCCGACTTAAAATCTTTACCATAATTGAACCTCTGTCTTTTTTATCATTATATCATTTTTTTCATTATTTTAAAATTCAGATGAAGAAATCAAACAAAATATTTATTGATAAATAATTTTACTATAAATACAGACTCCCCTACTTGACTCTAATTTCCTATTTTTACAAATTTCAACAACTACCATATTTTACTGTTGCTTCAATTTTAACTATTTACATTGTTTTTTGATATAATATTTAATAGATGGAGGAATTAATGCCTAATTTACAAAATAACAAAAGAATATATGACAAAGAGTGGAATTTTGAAGATTTTAGTATGAGTGAATATACTCACACAATTCACTCTTATCCCGCTATGATGATGCCAAGAATTGCTAGAAATTTTATTCAGCAATATGCATCCAAAGATTCAGTTATTCTTGATCCATATATGGGTTCAGGGACAACTTTACTTGAAGGTGTTGTTGAAAATGTCAAAAAGGTTATTGGTTTTGATTTAAATCCTTTAGCAGTTCTGATTACAAAAGCGCATACTATCAAACTTGATATGCGCTTTTTTGATTGTAAAAATTAATAGATAAACATGGCATCGCCAAAACTGAAGAAGCGGTAGTGTTCTTGGATGGCATGGTGATAAGCGTCTAAGACTAATTCACGGCCTGCAAAGGCAGAAACCAACATGACCAGAGTTGATTTTGGCAGGTGGAAGTTGGTTGAGAAGGCATCCACGACCTTCCATTCATAGCCAGGTTTGATAAAGATATTGGTCCAGCCAGAATCTGCTTGGATTTGCCCATCAAACTTGGAACCAATAGTCTCCAATGTGCGGATAGAAGTGGTTCCGACAGCGATGACACGACCACCATTTTCTTTAACAGAACGAAGGGTGGCAGCAGCTTCCTCAGAAAGTTGGTAGAATTCTGAGTGCATTTCATGTTCATCCAGATTGTCAACAGAAACGGGTCTAAAGGTTCCGAGCCCGACATGAAGAGTCAGATAGACCAGATGAACACCCTTAGCTTGGATTTCTGCTAGCAGTTCTTTAGTGAAGTGTAGTCCAGCAGTTGGTGCTGCAGCAGAGCCACTTTCCTTGGCGTAAACGGTTTGATAACGTTCGCGGTCATCCAGTTTTTCATGGATATAAGGCGGTAGTGGCATTTCTCCCAGACTTTCCAAAACTTCTAGGAAAATTCCTTGGTATTCAAAGCGGACAATACGGCCCCCGTGAGTCAATTCTTCCGTAACAACAGCGCTGAGACGGCCATCACCAAAGCTGACACGAGTACCAACCTTGAGGCGTTTGGCAGGTTTAGCCAGAACTTCCCACTCATCTCCATTAGTATTTTTGAGCAGGAGAAGTTCCACATGACCTCCAGTTTCTTCCTTTTGACCATAGAGGCGGGCAGGGAGAACGCGGGTGTCGTTCATGACAAGGGCGTCACCAGGTTCCAGCATATCAATAATAGAGTGGAAGTGTTTATCCTGCATTTTTCCAGTCTCACGGTTGACAATGAGGAGTTTGGAGGCATCCCGTTTTTCAAGGGGCGTTTGGGCAATCAATTCCTCGGGTAAGTGGAAATCAAAATCAGCTGTATTCATATATCTGTTCATTCTTTCTAAGTTCTAATCCTATCCATTATAACATGTTTCAAGTATAGTCGCTCTTTTTTAGAAAATAAATCGTTTTCACTTGACAAAAATTGGTCTATACCATATAATAAATATAGATTAAAATGGAGGATGAAAATATGAAAGTTATTAAAGTTGAAAACCAAATCGAAGGTGGAAAAGTTGCTTTTGAGATTTTGAAGGAAAAATTGGCCAACGGCGCTCAAACCCTAGGACTT
This sequence comes from Streptococcus sp. 959, assembly GCF_013277075.1. Taxonomy (GTDB): domain Bacteria; phylum Bacillota; class Bacilli; order Lactobacillales; family Streptococcaceae; genus Streptococcus; species Streptococcus pseudopneumoniae_C. The sequence goes on along the minus strand of NZ_VMMF01000025.1, from coordinate 16,214 downwards.
GCGACAGGAAGTAGCCCACTTGAATTTTACAAGGAAATTGTTGAGAGTGACCTTGATTTTTCAAATCTAACTAGTGTAAACCTTGATGAGTATGTAGGGCTTGATGGGGACAACCCACAGTCTTATCGTTACTTCATGCAAGAAAACTTGTTTAACCAAAAACCATTTAAAGAAAGTTTCTTGCCTCGTGGGGTTAAGGACAATGCTGAAGCTGAAGTAGAACGCTACAACCAAATTTTGGCTGACCATCCAGTTGACCTCCAAATCTTGGGAATTGGTCGCAATGGACACATCGGATTTAATGAACCTGGTACTCCATTTGACAGTCAAACGCATCTAGTAGAACTTGACCAGTCTACTATTGAAGCCAATGCGCGCTTCTTTGACAAGATTGAAGACGTCCCAACCCAAGCCATTTCAATGGGGATTAAAAATATCTTGGATGCCAAGTCAATTCTTCTCTTTGCTTACGGTGAGTCGAAAGCAGAAGCCATTGCTGGAACAGTGTCTGGCCCAGTGACTGAGAGTCTACCAGCAAGTAGCCTACAAAATCATCCAGATGTGACCATCATCGCAGACGCTGAAGCGCTTAGCTTACTTGAAAAATAAAAAAGTGAGATCCTTCAGTATCTTTTATTGAGTGCTTTCAAGACTTGCATAAATGGAAGAAAAAATCAAAATTAAACCGCATTTTTTCTTGACAATTATTCCTTTTACGTGTAGAATAGAATAGATCTTGAACTTGAAGGGAGTGAAAAAAATGTCTAAAACAGTAGTACGTAAGAATGAATCTCTTGACGACGCACTTCGTCGTTTCAAACGTGCGGTTACTAAAGCTGGTACTCTTCAAGAAACACGCAAACGTGAATTCTATGAAAAACCTTCTGTAAAACGTAAACGTAAATCAGAAGCAGCTCGTAAACGTAAAAAATTCTAATTGAAATGAAAGGCTAGAGAAATCTAGTCCTTTTTCTTTTAAATAAATACTCCAAAGCCTGCAAAAATCTGAAACTTCCTCCCACAATTTGATATAATAGAGGGAAGAACTCATTTGAAGGAGGAAATGATGTCGGTTTTAGTAAAAGAAGTGATTGAAAAGCTTAGACTAGACATTGTCTATGGCGAACCAGAATTACTTGAAAAGGAAATCAATACAGCGGATATTACGCGACCTGGTCTTGAAATGACAGGTTATTTTGACTACTACACGCCAGAGCGGATCCAGCTCTTGGGGATGAAGGAGTGGTCTTATCTGATTAGCATGCCTTCTAACAGTCGTTATGAAGTTTTGAAAAAAATGTTTCTACCTGAGACACCTGCGGTTATTGTTGCCCGTGGTTTGGTGGTTCCAGAGGAGATGTTAAAGGCTGCTAGAGAATGTAAGATTGCTATTTTAACCAGCCGTACAGCTACCAGTCGTTTGTCTGGAGAATTATCTAGCTATCTGGATTCTCGTTTGGCAGAACGCACCAGTGTTCACGGTGTCTTGATGGATATCTATGGGATGGGTGTCTTGATTCAAGGAGATAGTGGTATCGGTAAGAGTGAGACAGGCTTGGAGCTGGTCAAACGTGGGCACCGCTTGGTAGCAGATGATCGGGTAGATATTTATTCTAAGGATGAATTAACTCTTTGGGGAGAGCCTGCTGAAATCTTGAAACACTTGATTGAAATTCGTGGGGTTGGTATTATCGATGTCATGAGCCTCTACGGTGCGAGTGCGGTAAAAGATTCTTCACAAGTTCAGTTGGCTGTCTACTTGGAAAATTACGATACGCATAAGACCTTTGATCGACTTGGAAACAATGCAGAGGAATTAGAAATTTCTGGCGTAGCCATTCCTCGTATCCGCATCCCAGTTAAAACAGGCCGTAATATCTCTGTCGTGATTGAGGCCGCTGCTATGAATTATCGTGCCAAGGAAATGGGCTTTGATGCGACTCGTTTGTTCGAAGAACGCTTGACAAATCTCATTGCTCAAAACGAGGTGCCTAATGCTTGATCCAATTGCTATTCATCTTGGCCCTCTAGCCATTCGTTGGTATGCCTTGTGTATTGTGACAGGCTTGATCCTTGCGGTTTATTTGACCATGAAAGAAGCGCCTAGAAAGAAGATCATACCAGATGATATTTTAGATTTTATCTTGGTAGCCTTTCCTCTGGCTATTTTAGGGGCCCGTCTCTACTATGTTATTTTCCGTTTTGATTACTATAGTCAGAATTTGGGAGAGATTTTTGCCATTTGGAATGGTGGTTTGGCTATTTACGGTGGTTTGATAACTGGGGCTATTGTCCTCTATATCTTTGCTGATCGTAAACTCATCAATACTTGGGATTTCCTAGATATTGCGGCGCCTAGCGTCATGATTGCCCAAAGTTTGGGTCGCTGGGGAAATTTCTTTAATCAAGAAGCTTACGGTGCTGCAGTAGATAATCTGGATTATTTACCTAGCTTCATCCGTGACCAGATGTATATCGAGGGGAGCTACCGTCAGCCGACCTTCCTTTATGAGTCTCTATGGAATCTTCTTGGTTTTGCCTTGATTCTGATTGTCAGACGAAAATGGAAGAGCCTCAGACGAGGTCATATCACTGCTTTCTACTTGATTTGGTATGGTTTTGGTCGTATGGTCATCGAAGGTATGCGGACAGATAGCCTCATGTTCTTTGGCCTTCGAGTCTCTCAATGGCTATCAGTTGTTCTTATCGGACTGGGTATTTTTATCATTCTTTATCAAAAGCGAAAGAAGGCCCCTTACTATGTTACAGAGGAGGAAAACTAAATGTTAGAAGTTGCATATATTCTTGTTGCCCTAGCTTTGATTGTCTTTTTGGTCTATCTGATTATCACTGTACAAAAACTTGGCCGTGTTATCGATGAAACAGAGAAGACGATTAAAACCTTGACTTCAGATGTGGATGTAACCTTGCACCATACCAATGAATTGCTGGCTAAGGTCAATGTCTTGGCAGATGATATCAATGTCAAGGTGGCAACCATTGATCCACTCTTTAGTGCTGTTGCAGATTTATCTCTATCTGTTTCAGATCTCAATGACCATGCGCGTGTCTTGAGCAAGAAAGCTTCATCAGCTGGTTCAAAAACCATTAAGACTGGTGCAAGTTTGTCAGCTCTTCGTCTTGCAAGTAAATTTTTCAAAAAATAAAAAAGGAGAATTCTTATGGGTAAACTATCCTCAATCCTTTTAGGAACCGTTTCAGGTGCAGCTCTTGCCTTGTTTTTAACAAGCGACAAGGGCAAACAAGTTTGCAGTCAGGCTCAAGATTTTCTAGATGATTTGAGAGAAGATCCTGAATATGCTAAGGAGCAGGTCTGTGAAAAACTAACAGAAGTCAAGGAGCAGGCTACAGATTTTGTTCTGAAAACCAAAGAACAGGTTGAGACAGGTGAAATCACTGTGGACAGTGTACTTGCTCAAGCCAAATCATGTGCCCGTCAAGCGACAGAAGCATCAAAAGATCGATTCAGTAATCTCAAGGAACAATGGCAAGAAAAAGCCGAAACTCTTGACCAATCAGAAGAGATTGTGATTAATATTAGAGATGAAAAAATCTAGATTTGACAGAGTTGGATAAAAATTCAATAGTAGTCGCAAATCTAGTAAATGGTATAAGATAAAACGCATAGTATCAAGGACTGTAATGAACTGCCTGATATTATGCGTTTTTTATGATTTTGAAGACTTTTTTACAAACCTTTTTTAAAACACATGAGTGTTATGATTTTTTATGGTATAATGGCAGTGTTAGAGATGAAATATTTACATTTTTTTATATTTTACTGATATTTTAGTAATATTAAGCGATCTATTTTTTCTATGATTAGAAATCAATGTAGTAGCTTATGACCAAGTAGAGGAAAAGCTCTAACATTTTAGTCAAGAAACGATCTAGTATTCTGTCAAGGGAAAATATTAGAACCCTCTATTTTGTAAAAAATAGTTAGAAAGAAAGTTAGTAAAATGAAAGACATTTTTAATAAACGTCAACGCTTTTCGATTCGAAAGTTTTCTGTTGGAGTGGCTTCTGTATTAATAGGAATTGCCTTGTTTACACCATCCCAGGGAGTACTTGCTTCTACGGAAAATAATGTGGCAACAGAGATAGGGGCTAATTCTGAAAAGGAGAATGCGACCCCGACTGTGGAGAAAAAAGAAGAGAATCAAAATTCACCAGAGAATCAAGATGCTATCCCCAGTCCAGTCCCAAAAGATACTCCAATAATATCTACAAGAACTACAGAACTCGAGACATCTGGGAATAAAGAAAATAATAGCTTGACCACAAGGGCTTCCGTGGCGGGTGAAGACAGATCAAGTGCTCCAGCGGTGAGAGCGGCATCGAATCCTTCCGAGATAAAAAAATATGAATTGACTGAGGAAGATGCTAAAAAAATCAAAGCAGGAGTAATCGGTTCAGAAGGCAATAAGCTTGACAGTTTGTTATTAAACGGCCCTGAGTTAAGTCCAGAAGCTTATACAGATGATGATTACTTGAAGGATAAAGATGAACTTTATATTTATGAAAAAGGTGGGAAAAAGTATGTAGGCTATAATAGTCATCCCTTATTAGAAGATACTGATGGTGATGGTATTATTGATAGTAAAGAAAAGCCAGATGAAAAATTAAAATGGAATGTCAGTGAGCGCGATATGATTATGTTCATGGAATTGTCCTACCGTGATGATAATTATATTGATAGAGTGCTGGATCATAAGAAACCCTTAACAGAGTCAGAGTTATATAAAAATAATGGTGACAGTAGACCACGTTATGAGTATATGATGATGAATAAGGAATTGGGACCTTATTGGGAAAGGAAGAAAAGTTATCATACCTCCAGTGGACTAGATGCTGTCTTGTATGAAACAAAGAGTGATTTCTCATATTTACCAAATGGAACTGCTCAAGTGTTAGCCTTTCGTGGAACAAGTGATGCCAAAGATATAGGAACTGATATAACACTTGGATTAGGAAGCAATCCTCAGCAAGGGATCGATGCAGAAAATATCATGCGTGAACTGGCTAAAGATAAGAGTATTACCAATCTTTATTTGACGGGACATTCTTTAGGAGGATATTTAGTACAACGGGCAATGGTTGAAGCCTATCAGTTGGCATATTCTGACAGCAGAGTCATGTCTTCTAAAGACCAGCAGGCTTATAGAAACTTTTATAACAATGTATTAAAAAAAGGAACAACATTCAATGCTCCAAAAGTGAGGACAAATTATTTCTCATCATCTGAATTTTGGCAGAAAGGTCTAGATAGTAAAAAAATAGCTAAGTCTGGGAAAATGACACATTATATTGTTGATAATGATTCGACGATAAGTAAAGGCGTCAGCAATGATAGTGATGTTGTTATAAATGTTGGACGAACCAGTGGAGGTCATAGTTCACGTTCTTATTTTGAAGCCGATATGATTAATAGACGGTCAGAGTTTATATCTGGGAAACGAATTTCTTTAGATAGGACAGGTTATCAAGATAAAAAAATTGCAACAGCTAAATCTGTAGAAAAAGTTGGAGAAACTGTTGTATATAGTAAACGTGGAGATGACATCATTAAGTCAACAACTGTTAGTATCAAAGATCCTGATACAGGGCAGATTACTAAAAATACACTTAATGAAGTGTTCAAGAAAGATGGTGCCAAATCAACAGTTGTGGTTACGTCACTTGAGCCAATTGTTCGTTATGAGAAAGACGCTACAAGACCCAAAGGTGAAGCTAATGTAACAACAGCTGGTACTTCAGGCGCTAGAACAGTAACTACAACCTATACTGTGAATCCGACAGATGGTAGCCTTGTTTCGCATGAAGAACCGGCAGTAGTAGTCCCATCCAAACCGACAGTGGTCAAAGTGCCAGCTAAAGATGAGGTTGAATACCTCAAAGAAGGCGATGATGTGGTTAAGAAGACAACCACTTACGAAGTCAATGCCAGTACAGGTAACCTTGCTCCAACAGAGAAAAAGGAAATCTTCAAACAAAATGGTGCCAAGGCTAAGTTTGTTGTTACACCAATACAGCCAAGTGTCCGTTATGAAAAAGACTCCACAAGAGCTAGAGGTGGAGAAAATGTAACAATAGCTGGTACTCCAGGTACCCGAACAGTAACCATCACCTACACGGTTAACCCTACAAATGGTAGCCTCATTCCGCATGAAGGCAAACCAGTTATCAAATCGTCAATTCCGACAGTGGTCAAGGTGCCAGCTAAGGATGAGGTTGAATACCTCAAAGAGGGTGATAATGTGGTTAAGAAGACAACCACTTACGAAGTCAATGCAATCACAGGTACCCTTACTCCAACAGAGAAAAAGGAAATCTTCAAACAAAATGGTGCCAAGGCTAAGGTTGTTGTTACGCCATTACAGCCAAGTGTTCGTTATGATAAAGATGCCACAAGAGCTAGAGGTGGAGAAAATGTAACAATAGCTGGTACTCCAGGTACCCGAACAGTAACCACCACCTACATGGTTAACCCTACAAATGGTAGACTCATTCCGCATGAAGGCAAACCAGTTATCAAATCGTCAATTCCGACAGTGGTCAAGGTGCCAGCTAAGGATGAGGTTGAATACCTCAAAGAGGGTGATAATGTGGTTAAGAAGACTACAAGTTACGCGGTCAATGCAAGCACAGGTACCCTTACTCCAACAGAGACAACAGAAATCTTTACACAAAATGGAGCTAAATCTAAAGTTGTGGTTACGTCACTTGAGCCAAGTGTACGTTATGAGAAAGACGCAACGAGAGCTAAAGGAGGAGAAACTGTCACAGTAGCTGGTACTCCAGGAACTAGAACAGTCACTACAACTTATACTGTTAATCCGACAGATGGCCTCCTCATTCCGCATGAAGAACCAGCAGTGGCAGTCCCATCAACACCTACAGTGGTCAAAGTGCCAGCTCAAGATGAGATTGAATACCTCAGAGACGGCGATGATGTAGTTAAGAAGACTATAACTTACGCGGTGGATGCAAATACCGGTTCTCTTACTCCAACAGTAAGGAAAGACATTACCAGTCCAAATGGCGCTAAATCTAAAGTTGTCGTTACATCAATAGAGCCAAGTGTTCGTTATGAAAAAGACACCACAAGAGCCAAAGGTGAAGCAAATGTAACAATAGCTGGTACTCAGGGGACAAGTACAGTAACTACCACCTATACAGTTAATCCGACAGATGGCAGCCTCATTCCACATGAAGGCAAACCAGTTATCAAATCGTCAACTACCACAGTAGTCAAAGTCCCAGCCCAAGATGAGGTTGAATACCTCAAAGAAGGCGACGACGTGGTTAAGAAGACTACGAGTTACGCGGTCAATGCAAGTACAGGTACCCTTACTCCAACAGAGAAAAAGGAAACCTTCAAACAAAATGGTGCCAAATCTACAGTTGTTGTTACCCCACTTGAGCCAAGTGTTCGTTATGATAAAGATGCTACAAGAGCTAGAGGTGGAGAAAATGTAACAAAAGCTGGTATTCCAGGGACAAGTACAGTAATTACAACTTATACAGTTAATCCGACAGATGGCAGCCTCATTCCACATGAAGGCAAACCAGTTATCAAATCGTCAACTACCACAGTAGTCAAAGTCCCAGCCCAAGATGAGGTTGAATACCTCAAAGAAGGCGACGACGTGGTTAAGAAGACTACGAGTTACGCGGTCAATGCAAGTACAGGTACCCTTACTCCAACAGAGAAAAAGGAAATCTTCAAACAAAATGGTGCCAAATCTACAGTTGTTGTTACCCCACTTGAGCCAAGTGTTCGTTATGATAAAGATGCTACAAGAGCTAGAGGTGGAGAAAATGTAACAGTAGCTGGTACTCCAGGTACAAGCACAGTCACTACTACTTATACTGTGAATCCTACAGATGGCAGTCTCATTCCACATGAAGAGCTAGCAGTAGTAGTCCCATCAAAACCTACAGTGGTTAGGGTCCCAGCCAAAGATGAGGTTGAATATCTAAAAGAAGGCGACGACGTGGTTAAGAAGACTACAAGTTACGCGGTCAATGCAAGTACAGGTACCCTTACTCCAACAGAGACAACAGAAATCTTTACACAAAATGGAGCTAAATCTAAAGTTGTGGTTACGTCACTTGAGCCAAGTGTTCGTTATGAGAAAGACGCCACGAAGGTCAAAGGTGGAGAAACTATCACAGTAGCTGGTACTCCAGGCACTAGAACAGTCACTACCACTTATACGGTAAATCCTACAGATGGCCTCCTCATTCCGCATGAAGAACCAGCAGTGGAAGTCCCATCAACACCTACAGTGGTCCAAGTGCCAGCTAAAGATGAGATTGAATACCTCAAAGAAGGTGATAATGTAGTTAAGAAGACAACAACTTACGCGGTCAATGTAAGTACAGGTCACCTTACTCCAACAGAGAAAAAGGAAGTGTTCAAGAAAGATGGTGCCAAATCAACAGTTGTCGTTACATCGATAGAGCCAAGCGTTCGTTATGAGAAAGACGCTACGAGAGCTAAAGGAGGAGCACAAGTTACAGTAGCTGGTACTCCAGGAACTAGAACAGTCACTACCACATATACTGTTAATCCGACAGATGGTAGCCTTATTCCACATGAAGGAAAACCAGTTATCAAATCGTCAACTCCTACAGTGATCAAAGTCCCAGCTAAAGATGAGGTTGAATACCTCAAAGAAGGCGATGATGTTGTTAAGAAGACAACCAGCTACCAAGTTAATGCAAGTACAGGTGGCCTGACTCCAACAGAGACAACAGAAATCTTCAAGAGAAACGTCGCTAAATCAACAGTTGTGGTTACACCACTTGAGCCAAGTATCCGTTATGAAAAAGACGCTACGAGAGCTAAAGGCGGAAAAAATGTAACAACAGCTGGTACTTCAGGCACTAGAACAGTAACTACCACCTACACGGTTAATCTTACAGATGGTAGCCTTATTCCACATGAAGGAAAACCAGTTATCAAATCGTCAACTACTACAGTGGTCAAGGTCCCAGCCAAAGACAAAGTCGTAGAAACCCCGATTGAACCAGAAGTGGAATACATTAAAGATGTTGAAAAAGACTTCGGTACACCAGCTCAGCATACTGAGGGTGAAAAAGGTAAAATAATTACTACAACCACTTACGATGTAGATCCAAAGGACGGTCATATCACAGAACACGTTGGTAATCCAGTCGTCATCCCAGCAGGTAAGACAATCGTTAAAGTTGGTGCGAAAACTAAGGTTGAACAATCTAAAGATCCTGAAGGTCGTGATGTGATTGATACCACTACCTATGAAGTTGATCCACAAACAGGTAAGGTAACTCCGACAACGACTACAACGTATGGACCAATAAGTAAGAAAGGTGAACCAGAAGTTCAAACAGAAATCCCAGAATACACAAATCCAATCTCGTCAAATGGAGTGGATGGAAACGGAAACTTCATAGATCCGCCAACAGTTGAATTACCAAAATTTAAGGGTGGAGTGAATGGTGAACTACCTGGTTCAATTACTTTACCAGAATTAACTATTGAGGTTCACTGGATTGATGAAGACGGAAATATATTGAAATCATCCGTTAAGACAGGTAATGAAAAGGATGCTGAACATGGATCAATTCCAGGATATGAATTTGTACGAACTGTGATTGCTGAAAATGAACCAGTACTTACCCACATTTTCAGCAAAGTAAGTGGAAGTACACATTCAAATCCAGCAACTCCACCTAAGGTAACAATTTTTGAAAATGGTGTATTACCGGATTCAATTGAATTGCCAGAGCAAATGATTGAGATTCACTGGATTGATGAAAATGGAAATGGATTGAAATTATCTGTTAAGACAGGTAATGAAAAGAATGCTGAACATGGATCAATTCCAGGATATGAATTTGTACGAACTGTGATTGATGAAAATGAACCAGTAATTACTCACATTTTCAGAAAAGTAAGTGGAAGTACAAATCCAAATACAATTCCAGTTGCACCAGTGACACCTGATACGAATGGAGGTTCTGGTCAAGATACACCTGCACCAGCTACTCCAACTCCAAATGCAGTTACTCCGAATACAGATCAGGTAGATACTAAGACTACTGTTGATAACGGAGCTAAGTCAAATAATTCTCAAACTGTATTACCGAATACAGGAACAGAATCAAATGTGACTCTTGCATCTCTAGGACTTCTTGGTATGCTAGGCGGTCTCGGACTTGCTTTTGGAAAGAAAAAGAAGACTAAAGTAAAAATGTAGTTAAAATCTGAACTGTTCATTGTTAAGTGGACAATAAATGTAAAAAATCAAGAAACGGCCTTGTTCCTCATTTCAAGAGGTACAAGGCTGTTGTTGTATTCTAGCTTCAATCTGCGATACTCATTTGAAATCAAGGTTCCCCTTTTGTTGATAGACTATTCAAGAAATATTGTTGTATAAGTATATACTTTAAAATTATAGGTACACGGAACCAATGATAGGATTTTTAATTAAAACTATTATATATTTGTTTTTTAAGGAAGAAATTTATTTTTTTGATTTTGTAATAATATAAAGTTATATTTATAGGGCATATCTGAAGAATATTTTAAAATTAAGGATGGGATATTTATCGTTATGCAGAGTTGTTTTTAATTATTATATATTTACTGATTGCGCTTTCTTTGGATTGCTTGCGTTTATACTATTTTGATTGATTAAATATATTGAAAGTGGTATAATCTAGCTGTCAAAACTGTGATGTGAAATGTCCATCATAGTGGTTTTTATTGTTTTATTCCCAGAGGGAATATTGCTTTTAATTTGATTTTGTATTTTAACATAAGGAGGAACAATGGAAAATAAATCAAATTCACTCAATAGAATAAAGCGCCAGCAACGTGAAAAAATTTTGCGCTTTTCTATTCGTAAGTATAGTTTCGGTGCCGCTTCAGTTGCTGTTGCAGCGCTGATGTTTTTAGGTGCCCGCGTTGCGAGTGCGGATAGTCTAGTCGACAAGACTTCACACTCTACTGCCTCTACTGCTGGTGTAGTAACATCTGAAAGTAAGGTCGATTTGCCTGAGGATACAGAATCTACTGCAAACAAAGTAGATGAAGGACATAAATCTCCAGAAAATCAAGCGCCTGCAGTTCCTGCAAATAACGCGCCTACAGTTGATAAAGACAAGTTAAGAAAAGTAGTTGAAGAATTAAATGCTCTTCTTTCAACTAAATTAAACCTTGACGAGTCAGTAGTATCACCTGTCAAAGATAGACTTCAAAAAGGGAAAGAAGCCTTAGAAAGTTCTGAGCTAGCTCAAAAGGATATTGATGAGCTTGCGGAACTCTTGTCTAAAGATGTGACAGTCGTATCAGCTGCTAAGGAAGTAACTGAGGTTCAAGTAGATAAAAAAGTTGATAAACAAGTCGATAAACAAGCAGATAAAACTGAGAAGCAAGCTGACAATCTAGCAAGTCAAACTTCTCCTGAAGTAAGTGCAAGTGAAGAGAGCCAAACTGTATCAGCTAAAAAAGATGCTTTGAAAGTATCTGTAGATCAATTGAAGGCAGCAGTTTTGGAATTGCCTGAGCGTGAGACAAGCAAAGAAGTTCTTGAAAAAGCCAATGAACTATTGGGCTTAGCTCAAGGTGTTCTTGAAAATACAACAGTTTCTCTGAACGATGTTGAAGATATGACAAAACGTGTGAAGAGAATGTTTAACTCTGTTAAAAACGCTACAACACGTTTAACTTCAGGTGCTCGTGACCCACGTAATGGTAAGAGCATGGGTCAAGGTACAGGTGGAAGAGCTGCAACGGTATCTTCACAATGGACTAAACAGGATAACTTGTTAATCTATCAACGATTCCGTGCAACTGATTTTTATGGAAACATTAGGAATAACGATAGACAATTCACAGAGAATAAAGTGGATATGACAGCTCGGACTCAGATGATTGATGGGCAGAAATATCTAGTTTACGATGTCTTCTTTAATAACGATGGGCGGTCCATGGTTAACTTGAGTAGACAACAACTATATAATGTTATTTTACCTCCAAAAATTTTAGATTTACAATCTAACGGTCTTTATAAGTCAGACACTATTAGAGATTTATACTTTGAGACATATAGAAGAAATAATCAAAATGAAGGCGGGACTCTTTCCCAAAATCCTGATAAATTCAGATATGAGTCAACTCAACATTTTCACTTTAAAAATGATCATGATGTATCTAAAGGGAGACTAACATATTTTTACAATGTAGGTGTTCGTCAGAATAACGCCTATAATCAAGATATGAGAGATAATTTTAAAAACAATAAAAATGATCAATTTTTAAAAGATGCAGTAGCATTAGATGGAGTGTACAAGCAGTGGAGTTATGGTATAGGGGTGAAAACCAATGATCCAACAGCTGCTGTACATATGCATTTTAAAGCTAAATTAAGACCAGGTGTAACGGATGAAGCTGTTCAAAAAGCATTTACCTTAGCCATTGCAGGTACTTATGGAGGGACAACAAACCAATCGTATGTTTTTGGATCAGGGAAAAAGAATGAAGAAAATGTAGAACCGACATTAGGAGAAAAACAAAATAAACGATATCCTATTATCGGTAAAGAAGTTACAAAAACAGTTGGGGATTCTCTTGAAGAAAATCCAGTAGCAAGCGGTTTGGTAACGCGTGATAATGGAACTAAAGAGTTCCCTGACGGAATGTCTTGGGAGTTTCTAAATGGGAAACCAAATACTAATACAGCAGGAGTATTCAAGCCTCAAGTAAAAGCTACCTACAGCGATAATTCTTCGAATACTACTACTGCTACATTAATTGTTAAACCTAAAAAACCGGCTATTACAACAAGTGTAGAGAACAAAAAAGGCTTAATAGGTCAACAAATTACTGTAAATGTTGGAAGTGGAGTGCCAAAAGGTTCTACTGTTAATTTATATGATGGTAATAAAATTATCGGAACAGTAAAAACTAATGGAGGAGAAACTGCAACAGTTACAGTTACAGAAGCTCTACCAGGGAAGTCTATTACAGCTGTAACAGTAGTTACTAATACTGATGGAACAGTAACTTCTGATAAAAGTAATCCTGTTACTCCGACAGAAGCACCAGATACCCAAAAACCTACATTAGAAATTTCACGAAAAAGCCAAACAGTAGTAGAAGGTGAAAAAGTAACCTTCACAATAACAGCAAGAGATAATAAAGTTGTTACGATAGAAGGTAAAGATTTCACTGACAAATATGGTGATAGACTTCTTTCTCGTCAAGCAACAAATAATAAGGTAAAGATTACTGACACTGAAAAAATAATTGAAATTACTATTACAACTAAGAAAGAAGACGTTGGTAAACCACATACGATTACATTCGGAGCTCATGATGATGCAGGTAATAAAGCAGATCCTGTAACCTTTACTTTCAATGTAACACCACGTGATAACCAAAAACCAATCGTTGAGGTTGGCGGAGTTCGTTTAACAGAGAATGAACCACAATCTGCACAGTTTTATGTCTATCGTGGAGCTACATTTAATCCGACTGTGAAAGCCTGGGACGATTCAGGTAACATTAAATCTATGAGTGTTGAAAACTTACCAAATGGATCTAAAGCTCAAACTTATACACCTCAAACTGGAAAAGATGGAAGTACGGATGATAAAAAATACACTACAAGCCTATCTACAGGAACAGTAGCTGATACACAAACACTAGGAGATCACGTAGCTAAGTTCAAAATTTCTGATGGTGTAAATAATGCTATCTATAAGATGAAGTATAAAGTTGTTGATGTTGTAGTGGAAAACACACCTAAGACAGTCGAATTAAACAGCAAGTCAGGTGATCCAAATGAATACCTAAATACAGCTGGTAAGCAAGACAAGTCAGGTAAACCAGTTGTAGAATCGCAAGCAGATGTCCACTTCCCAGGAGGAATGAAATTCCGTTGGGACAATGCTAATGGATCAGATACGAATATAACTTTATCTAAAGTAGGAACACAAACTCATAAAGCGATTGCGGTGTTCCCTAAAAATCCAAGTCAGCGTGGTAGTGTCCAAGTATTTGCACCAGAAAAAGCTGAGAGAGATGTTGTTTTCAATGTAGTGGATAATGAAAAACCAAAAGCAAGTCTAAATGGAAAAGAGTTATCAGAAACTGCTAATGAACCAATCTTTACAGTTTATCGTGGAGCTACATTTAACCCAGAGCTAAAAGTATCGGATAACTCTGGTGTGATTTCTAAAGTAGAAGTTAAGGGAGGACTTCCAAAAGGAGTGACTCCAGATCCAGGAGCAACTCCATCTACATTTACAGCTCAAACAGGTAAAGATGGAAGTTCAGAAGATAAGAAATATAAAACTCGCTTATCTTCAGGAACTGTATTGGATACTGAAACTTTAGGAGTACATGAATCAACTATTCATGTAGAAGGAAGTAATCCTTCAGATAGCCGTGATTTCAAATTCAAGTACCGCGTAGTTGATATTGAAACTAAAAATGTTGATAAAAACGGTATCGCAAAAGTACCAGTTGCTTCAACATTAAATAAAGATAATAGTTCTAAAAATATTGATGCGCATAACTATCTGAAAGTAGTCGATAGTGAAGATAAAGCAGATCGTGGTAACAATTATTTACCAAGTGGTATGACTTGGACCTGGAAAGACAGAAACGGCGTTAATAAAGATCGAGGAACAACACTTGACAATTCAGGTAAATATACTCGAACTGCAACAGCAATCTTCCCAGGTACTAAAGCTAATAATATGACAGATGCTACTAGCACGACTAGAGATGTATTTGCACCAGCAGAAATCAAGCGTAAAGTAATTCTAGCAGTAACACCAACAGCACCTATCGTAGAAGGTAAAGAGAATGGTAGTGTAACAATTACCCCACCAAAACAACCTGATAGTACTAATCAACAAGATATTGATAAAATTACTCTTACTTATACACCGACAGGTCAAACAAGTCCAGAAACTGTAACAGTTACGAAATCTGGAAGCAAATGGACTGTAAATGGTAAGTCTGATGATAAAGTATCAGTATCACCTGAAGGAGTTGTAACAATTTCTGATGCTGAAATTGCAGATAAAACAGAAGTAACTGCAAAAGTTTCTAAGAACATTGATGGTGTACTTACTCTTGAGAGTCCTGTAGCTAGAGGAACAGCAAATGGACCTTTAGCAGCTGAGGTTATAAACCCAGCACCAGTTCCGGAAAAAGCACAAATTACACCAGTTACAGTTGTGACACCTAACAAACCAGGTTCAAGCATTACAGTAGATGGCCCAGTAAATGGTTTAACAGTAGATGATGAAGGTAAACTTAAAGGAAAACCAGAGGTAAATGATTGGAAACCAAAAGAAGAAGAACGCACAGTCGAAATTCCGGTTAAAGTTACAAAAGGTGGCGAGACAGTTACTGTGAAAGTTCCAGTTCCAATTTTACGCGATACAGATGGAGACGGAATCCCAGATAAAGAAGATTCAGATGATGATAATGATGGAATTCCAGATGAGGAAGAAATCAAAAATGGAACAGATCCTAAAACACCAGAAACTGAAAAACCAGTTGAGATTGAAATTACTCCACAACCAAATGGAGATGCGATTGTAACGCCTAAGAAACCAGGAGGAGGAACATATCCACCAGGTACTAAGGTAGAAATCCCAGGTGAAGATGGAAACACAATTACTGTTGAAATCGGTAAAGATGGTTCAGGTAAAGTACCAAATGACAAACTTCCTAAGAAAGCTGTCCCAGGTACAGGAACAGTAACAGAACCGAACAAGAAACCATCACAACCAGTGAATGTAACAACACCAGCTCGTAAGACACCAACAATAGAGTTGAAACCAGATCCTAAGACAGGTGACGTTACAGTAACACCGCAGAGACCAGGAGGAGGAACATATCCACCAGGAACTACGGTAGAAATCCCAGGTGAAGATGGTCCAATCACTGTTGAAATCGGTAAAGATGGTAAAGGTAAAGTACCAAATGATAAACTTCCTAAGAAAGATGTTCCAGGTACAGGTAAGATTACAGAACCAGGTAAACCAGCTGTGGAAGTTCCTAATGTAACAACACCAGCTAAGGTAACACCAGAAACACCAGAAACTGAAAAACCAGTTGAGATTGAAATTACTCCACAACCAAATGGAGATGCGATTGTAACGCCTAAGAAACCAGG
>NZ_VMMF01000024.1:963-6105 GCF_013277075.1 Streptococcus sp. 959 | reverse complement strand
CTACAGTTGACAAAGAGCCTCAATTGGATACGCTATTAATTGGGATATGGAGTGAGTCATTTGTTACCATTAAATTTTTTAGGTGATTATTTTTTACTATTAAAAATGACGATGAATTATCTGATACGATAGGTGGTTACAGATTTATTTTAAAGCTGGAGAGTTTGTCTATTCAAAAGTACAATATAATAACATTTTATGTATAGTTAAACAATTTATCCTTTATTCTATGGAATAAAACAGTTTTGTCTTGTGTAAATATATTAAAAATGGTATAATCGAGCTGTGATAGCTGTAATGTGTAAATATGCTCATCATAGTAGGCTTCATGGGTGCGTTACTATAAGAAGTGTAGCCATGAAGATTACTTTTAATTTGATTTTGTGTTTTAACATAAGGAGGAACAATGGAAAATAAATCAAATTCGCTCAGTAGAATAAAGCGCCAGCAACGTGAAAAAGTTTTGCGCTTTTCTATTCGTAAGTATAGTTTCGGTGCCGCTTCAGTTGCTGTTGCAGCGCTGATGTTTTTAGGTGCCCGCGTTGCGAGTGCGGATAGTCTAGTCGACAAGACTTCACACTCTACTGCTGGTGTAGTAACACCTGAAAGTAAGGTCGATTCGCCTGAAGATGTTACAGAATCTACTGCAAACAAAGTAGATGAAGGAAATCAAGCGCTTACAAACGCTGCACCTAGCGCGTCTACAGTTGATAAATCCAAGTTGAAAAAAGTAGTTGAAGAATTAAATGCTCTTCTTTCTACTAAATTAAACCTTGACGAGTCAGTAGTCTCACCTGTTAAAGACAGACTTCAAAAAGGGAAAGAAGCCCTAGAAAGTTCTGAGCTAGCTCAAAAGGATATCGATGAACTTGTAGAACTCTTGTCTAAAGATGTGACAGTCGTATCAGCTGCTAAGGAAGTAACTGAGGTTCAAGTTGATAAACAAGCAGATAAAACTGAGAAGCCAGATGATAACCTAGCAAGTCAAACTTCTCCTGAAGTAAGCGCAAGTGAAGAGAGCCAAACTGTATCAGCTAAAAAAGATGCTTTGAAAGTATCTGTAGATCAATTGCAGGCAGCTGTTTTGGAATTGCCTGAGCATGAGACTAGCAAAGAAGTTCTTGAAAAAGCCAATGAACTATTGGGCTTGGCTCAAGGAGTTCTTGAAAATACAACAGTTTCTCTGAACGATGTTGAAGATATGACAAAACGTGTGAAGAGAATGTTTACTTCTGTTAAAAATGCTACAACGCGTTTGAATTCAGGTGCTCGTGACTCACGTAATGGCAAGAGCATGGCTCAAGGAACAAGCTTTAGAGCAAATGGTCAGATTAGTTCAGGTGCCTTAGCAAATATTAAATATTTTGCTTCTGTTGACCCTGGAACTAATAATGGAAGTAATACTCGAAATAATGATCCTGAGTTTACTAAAAATAAAACAGATATTAAAGCCTACTATATGGAAGATAGTCAAGGTAAATGGATCGTCTATGATGTCTTCTTCAATAACGACGGAAGAAAGATGACGGGAAGTTCATACCAGCAACAGTATTATTTCCAAGCACCATTTAATATAATGGATCCTTCTAATACAGTAAGAGATTTAAGCTTTACTCGTTATGAAAATGTTGGAGGTAGAAGACTATCTGATGATTTCCAAGGATTCAAACAGTATGGTAATACAGCTACAATTTCAAATCCGTGGGGACAACAATACAAAATTTTTAATAATGATGGATACTCATTTTATGATCCAAATTCAGGGGTAACTCGTAATAATCAAAGATGGGATGTATTTAAGAACAACCAAAATGATCCTACATTAAACACACTTACGAAAGATAAAAATGGAAAATATCCTGGATTATCATATTATTTAACTGTCAAATTAGGTAGAGAGAGTACAGACTATGCTATGCATATGCATGCTAAGATTAAATTGAAAAATAATATAACTGAGGAAGAAGCTAATGCATACGGTCGTGCCTATGCAGCTTCAACAACATCAGGATGGACTACTAATCAGTCTTATATTATGGGGACAACGGGTACAAGTTTAACTCCTAAAGATACGACACCGCCAACTATTACTGCAAATGGAGCAACAGTTATAAAAAATGAAAAAATTGTAGATATTCCAGTAACAGCTGAAGACAATAAAGGCGGAGTAGGAATGCGTCCAAACAATCCAATTGAAGTAACTGGATTACCACAAGGATTAACATTTACAAATGGTAAGATTACTGGAACACCAACAGGACCTGTAGGTAATAGTACAGTAACTATTAAAGCCTATGATAAAAATGGAAACAAAGCTGAAAAAACAATTACCATTACAGTAAAAGATCAAGCGTCTAAGTACAATCCGACAGGAGAAACGTTAACAGTAAACCAAGGTCAAACGATTTCAGATGATGCAGTGAAAGCAAAAGTGAAGAACTATGCACCCGGATCACTTACTGTTTTAAGTAAACCATCAACAGCTAAGCCAGGAAACGTAGGGAATGCTGTAGTAAAAGTAACATACCCAGATGGATCGACTGAAAATGTAAATGTACCAGTTACAGTATTAAAAGCACCAGATACACAAGCACCTACATTGACTGTTACACCACTAGAACAAGTTGTAAAAGTTGGTGAGAAAATCTCATTTAATGTAGATGGACGAGATGATACTAAGGTAAATTTAGATTTTTCAGATATATTTACAAAATATCCTAATCATCTATTTACGCAAAAAACGAACTATTCAGTAAATACTGATAAACAAAAGACACTATCTATTGACCTTGGAGAGGCAAAGGAATCTGATATTGGAGAAAAAACAGTTACCGTTAAGGCAACTGATGACGCTGGTCACAAAATTGAAAAGACAGTAAAAGTAAAAGTTATACCAGCCACGAAAGAAAATGAAAAACACAATCCAACAGCAGAAACTCTTGAAATTGGAATCAAACAAGAATTAACAGATGAAGCCATTAAAGCAAAAGTTAAAAATTATCCAAGTAATGCGACGTTAACTGTTAAACAAAAACCTGATACAGATACAACAGGTAACAAAACAGCTACAGTTATTGTGACTTACTCTGATAAATCAACAGATGAAGTAACAGTTCCAGTAGTGGTTCGTGATACAACTCCACCAAAAATCTACTGGGTTAAAGACGATGGTAGCAAAGTGGAGTTAGGAAAAACTCATGCAGAAGGACAAAATATAGTTATTCCGCTATACCGTGGTGATGCAGTAAATACACGTCTCATCACAACAGATGATAGTGGAAAAGTGACGAACTTCAAAACGGAAAACCTACAAAGTGGCTTTAACTTTACACCTGTCAATGGCACGGCAACAGAAGGTTCGCCATTAGGACAAAGTGTAACAGGAACAGTTGGTCTAGGAGTTGGGAAAGGTAAGTATACTGCCCGTGCAATTTCAACAGACGGAACCAATACCACAACAGGATATTTTGTATTTGAAGTACATGAACAGGCAGAAAAGTATACTCCAGCAGCAAATACGCTGACTGTACCATTTAATCATAAGATCACTGATGATGAGGTTAAAGGAAAAGTCATTGCTAAACCTGGTACGCCAGCCTTCCCAACTGGAACTATCTTTGAAGTAGTTTCAAAACCTGAAACCAATACTACAGGAACAGATAAAAAAGCAGTCGTAAAAATCACATATCCAGATAAGTCAACTGAGAATATTGATGTTCCTGTTCATGTAGGAAAAGACTTAGCTAGCCAGCATCCACTGGAAGGTCAGACAGTAACTGTTACAGTTGGAGATTCATTAAAGACATGGAAGGGACGTGTAGATTCTAACCAATACACAAATGCACCAAAAGGACGTGGAAATGGTGTAGAATGGGGTTGGAAAGGGACAACGCCTAAAGCTCTTCAAGATACAGCAGGTGTCTTTAAGTATACAGCAACAGCAACTCACCCAGATAAATCAGTAGCAGAATCTAATCCACAAGTAACCGTTATCGTTAAACCAAAAGCTCCAACAATTGAAACGGATCTGACTGGTAAGGCAGAATTACCTAACACATCAGTTGTTGTAAATGTTCATAACGGGGTAAAAGATGGCTCTATTGTAACACTTTATTCTCAGGATGGACGTGCAATTGGTACAGGTACTGTAACTAATGGAAAAGCGACAATTACAGGAACAATTCCAAAAGGAAATATTACAGCTAAAACAACTGTTCAAACACCAGGTGAGCAAGATGTCACATCTGATCCAAGTCCAGAGAAAGTAGCGACAACTAATAAAGCAGCTCTTTATCCTATTAAAGGTAAAACAGCGACAGTTACAGTTGGAGATTCATTAAGACAATGGAATGGGCGTGTGGACGCTAACCAATATACAGACGCAGGACCTAATGGTAAAGGAATTGGAGTTGAATGGGGCTGGGAAGGAACAGCACCAAAGATACTTCAAGATACAGCAGGTGTCTTTAAGTACACAGCAACAGCAACTCATACAGATAAAACAGTAGCTAAATCTAATCCGCAAGTAACCATCATTGTTAAGCCAAAAGCTCCAACGATTGAAACGGATTTAACAGGTAAGTCTAATCAAGAAAATGTCCCAGTAACTGTTTCTGTTGGAGGGGGAGTTAAAGATGGTTCAACCGTGACTCTTTATGGTCCAGATGGAACAACTGTTATTGGTACAGGAACTGTAACAAACGGAAAAGCAACTGCAATCATCACAGGTAAGGTTCCAGTAGGAAATATTACAGCTAAAACAACTGTTCAAACACCAGGACAAGATGATGTTGTGTCAGAACCAAGCCCAATTAAGGAAGCAACAAATATTGCTCCAACAGCCAGAACTCAAACAGTAGGGCTTAACGAGAAACCGAATGCTAAGAACAGTATTGGTAATAATGGAGACCTTCCAAATGGTACAAATTACACATGGAAGACTACACCAGACACTTCTACACCAGGTGACAAGCCAGGTGTCGTAACTGTTACCTATCCAGATGGTTCGACAATCGATGTCCCAGTAACAGTTAAGGTGACTCAAGTATCTGACGATTACGCACCGAAGTATGAAGATGGCAGTGGAAAACCAGGCTCTAAGGTTGAAATTCCATTGAAAGAAGAAAATGGAAAAGACATTCC
>NZ_VMMF01000024.1:0-860 GCF_013277075.1 Streptococcus sp. 959 | reverse complement strand
TTACACACCGAAGTATGAAGATGGCAGTGGAAAACCAGGTTCTAAGGTTGAAATTCCATTGAAAGAAGAAAATGGAAAAGACATTCCAGCCAAAACAACATACGTAAGTGATCAACCAGGTGTTATCGACGTAGATGACAAAGGAAAAGTAACAGTCACAATTCCAAAAGATAAGAATCCTGGCGATAAGATCACAGGTAAGATTACAGTCACATATCCAGACGGCTCAACAGAAGAAGTCCCTGTAAATGTAACGGTAACAAATCAAGATACTGAAACACCAAGTGAGATTGAAATCACACGCAAACCAAATGGTGATGCGATTGTAACGCCTAAGAAACCAGATGGAAAACCATACCCATCAGGCAGCAAGGTAGTGATTCCAGGTGAAAACAACACACCAATCGAAGTTACAATTGGCGACAATGGTTCAGGTGAAGTACCAAATGACAAACTTCCTAAGAAAGATGTCCCAGGTACAGGAACAGTAACAGAACCTAACAAGAAACCATCACAACCAGTGGATGTAACAACACCAGCTCGTAAGACACCAACAGTAGATGTTGAACAAGATCCTAAGACAGGTGACGTTACAGTAACACCGAAGAAACCAGATGGTTCAACATACCCACCAGGAACTAAGGTAGAAATCCCAGGTAAAGATGGCAAGCCAATCACAGTTACAATTGGTGAAGACGGTAAAGGTAAAGTACCAAACAGTGAATTACCAGAAGGTAAAGTTCCAGGTACAGCTAAGATTACTGAACCAGGTCAACCAACAGTTGAAGTTCCAGTAGAAACACCAGCTAAGGTCACACCAGAAACACCAACAACTGAAACACCAAGTGAGATTGAAATCA
>NZ_VMMF01000023.1:0-1245 GCF_013277075.1 Streptococcus sp. 959 | reverse complement strand
TGGGTCAACATACCCACCAGGAACTACGGTAGAAATCCCAGGTAAAGATGGAAACTCAATTATCGTTACAATCGATAAAGAAGGTAAAGGTAAAGTACCAAACAGCGAATTACCAGAAGGTAAAGTACCAGGAACAGCTAAGATTACTGAACCAGGTAAACCAGCTGTGGAAGTTCCTAATGTAACAACTCCAGCTAAGGTAACACCAGAAACACCAGTAACTGAAAAACCAGGTAAGATTGAAATCACTCAACAACCAAATGGAAATGCGATTGTAACGCCTAAGAAACCAGATGGCTCAACATACCCATCAGGTAGCAAGGTAGAAATTCCAGGAGAAAATGGAACAACAATCACAGTAACAATTGGTGACAATGGTTCAGGTGAAGTATCAAATGACAACCTTCCTAAGAAAGCTGTCCCAGGTACAGGAAAAGTAACAGAACCGAATAAGAAACCATCACAACCAGTAGATGTAACCACACCAGCACGTAAGACACCAACAGTAGAGTTGGAACAAGATCCTAAGACAGGTGACGTTACAGTAACACCTAAGAAACCAGATGGGTCAACATACCCACCAGAAACTACGGTAGAAATCCCAGGTAAAGATGGTCCAATCACTGTTGAAATCGGTAAAGATGGTAAAGGTAAAGTACCAAACAGTGAATTACCAGACGGTAAAGTCCCAGGAACAGCTAAAATTACAGAACCAGGCAAACCAGCTGTAGAAGTTCCAAATGTAACAACACCAGGTAAAGTCACACCATCAACACCAACAGATACAAATCCAGTTGCACCAGTGACACCTGATATGCCAGTCAAACCTGATACTAATGGAAATTCTGGTCAAGATAAACCAGCACCAGCTACTCCAACTCCAAATGCAGTTACTCCGAATGCAAATCAGGTAGATACTAAGACTACTGTTGATAATGGAGCTAAGTCAAATGATTCTCAAAATGTATTGCCAAATACAGGAACAGAATCAAATGCGACTCTTGCATCTCTAGGACTTCTTGGACTATTGAGTGGATTTGGACTTGTAGCTCGTAAGAAAAAAGAAGACTAAAAATTTAGTCAAAATATGAACTGTTCATTGTTAAGTGGACGATGAATAGAAAAGATTAAACAACGGCTTTGTTCCTCGTTTTAAGAGGTACAAGGCCGTTGTTGTGTTTTTGGAAAGTAGATGCTAATCTTTGTACTAAGAAGCTCTCAATTGGGGCTCTATAATATTTGTAG
>NZ_VMMF01000022.1:0-32202 GCF_013277075.1 Streptococcus sp. 959 | reverse complement strand
TAGCCGCAGGCTGCTCAAAGCACTGCTTTGAGGTTGTAGATGAAACTGACGAAGTCAGCTCAAAACACTGTTTTGAGGTTGCAGATGAAACTGACGAAGTCAGTAACATATATACGGTAAGGCAACGCTGACGTGGTTTGAAGAGATTTTCGAAGAGTATTAACTGAAAATCGTGACTAGGAATATCATTGAATGTGGTTAGCTAAATCTTCTTGAGCTTTTTTATTTGACTCAGCTTTTTCTTTTAACCATTTTTCATAGAGTTCTTGGTACTGTTTAGCAGTTACTGGCTCTTTTTGCAATTCAACATATTTGTAGTTGTCCGCATTTCCCTTATGACCAACAAATGAGAATGGGCCTGTAAACGGTACAGTCTTACGGAAGATTGGGTTGGCTCCACCACTTTGAACTGGTAGGAACAAGGCGCTATCTGTCAACCAAGCTTGGGCTTCAGCGTATTTTTCATAACGAGCTTGAGTATCTGTGATTTCAGCGTCAGCCTGATCCAAGAGTTTCTTGTAGTCAGAAAGACCAATCTTGTCCTTAATTTCCTTGTCTTTTCCTTCAGTCAAGCCCATATTTTTCAACTGAGAACCTGTCTCTGGATCAAGGATAGCTAGGTAAGTCTTCGGATCTGAGTAGTCTCCACCCCATCCTGAAATATCGATATCATAGTCTTTTTGTTCTGCTGTATCTGCAAAGTAGGTTGCCTGGTCTTTTTCATCCGGAGATAGTTGGATAACATCGATAACAACATTCTCCTTACCAAGAGTGGCTTCTACTGTTTGTTTGAAAGAACCAGCCTGTTGCACATCTAACTTAGCAGTCTGGTCAACTGGCATATCCAAATGAATTGGGAAGGTTACTCCTTGAGCTTGCAGACTTTCTTTGGCCTTGGCAAATTTCTCTTTGGCCTTGTCAGGGTTCAAGAAGGCTTGCTTACCATCGTTTAGGTTGATATTTGCCCAATCTTTACCGTAGTTGACAATTTTTTCATTGACAATATCACCGAAGTTCTTATCGCCAACTTGGACAAAGTTACTTGGTGTAATCGTGTTACGTAAGATACGGTCTGCTCCATCTTCACCATTTGTCTGTGCTGCATAAGCATGACGGTCAAAGGCAAAGTTGATAGCCTGACGGAAATCCTTATTTTGCATAGCTGCGCGTGAATCTGTCTTTTCCTTATCAGACTGTTTCATAGTCTGCTTGTAGCTTTGACGATTCACATTGAAAAGATAATAGAAAGTAACTGAATTTTGCGGTGTATAGGTAATCTTGTCCTCATTTCCCTTCTTAAGCTCAGAAAAGACTGAACTTGTTGGGAAGATACGGCCATCAGTATAGTTACCATCCAAGAAACCTCTTGCAATGCTGTCTTGGTCAGAACCGTCAAAGAAAGAAAGTTTCACTTTCTCGATTTTAACATTGTCCTTATCCCAGTAATTAGGGTTTTTATCAAGTTCAATCAAAGATTTTGATGTGAATGATTTAAATAAGTAAGGACCATTTGACAAGATACTTGATGGTGTCACACTTCCAAAGTCATCTCCCTTAGACTTCAAGAAAGCTTCGTTTACCGGACTAAGAATACTTGCTGTTGTTTTAGAGTTCCAATAAGTCTCAGGCTGGTTGAGAGTGTATTGTAGCGTGTAATCATCCACCGCCTTAACACCAACAGTTCCAAAATCAGATGATTGCCCTTCAACATAGTCTGCTAACCCTTTAATAGAGTCTTGTACCAAGTACAAGTTTTCAGCCTTTTTATCCGCCGCATACTTAAGACCAGTCACAAAATCATGAGCTGTTACATCCGCATACTCTTCTCCTTCAGAAGTGTACCATTTGGCCCCCTGACGGATCTTATAAGTGTAGGTCAAACCATCTTTTGATACAGTCCATGACTCAGCCATAGACGGGATGAGATTGCCGTACTGGTCATTTTCCAACAAACCATCAATCAAGTTGGTTGTGATACTAGATGTAGAATCTCGTGTAGAGGTAATATAATCCAAGGTATCTGGGTTATTAACAAAGATATAAGAGTAAGTCTTGTCTGTATTACTTGATTGGGAAGACCCACATGCCGCTAGAGCTAGACCTGCTGTCAAAGCCATAGCTCCAAAAAGCATAACTTTTGATTTCTTCATGATTATTCTCCATTTTTTACAGTATGTGAAATATTATACACCATTTGAGCAAAAATATAAAGTATTTTGAGCTTTTTTTACAAAAATAAAAATCAGTAGACTCGAGTTCCTACTGATTTTTGTTATGGTTCGTTTGGATTATGCAGCCAAAACTTTGCGTCCTTTACGACGACGAGCTGCCAATACGCGACGACCGTTTTTAGTTGACATACGGTTACGGAATCCGTGTTTGCGCGCACGACGAAGTTTACTTGGTTGATAAGTACGTTTCACGATGAATACCTCCTCATAGATTTTGTATTCGTTTAGCCGGCTATAAAGTGATCAGTTACTAAACATACTTTACTATTCTATCTGATTCTTTCACTTTTGTCAATAGCTCTAGGCAAATGTTTCCAGCTTTTTAACGCTTTTTCTGATGTAAGCCCTATCTACGATACTGTTTCAAGAAACGAGTCATCTTTTCTTGGATTTGGGCCAGCTCATCAACACGAGGAAGGTAAACGATACGGAAGTGGTCTGGTTCCTTCCAGTTAAAACCACGACCATGAACCAAGAGAACCTTTTCCTGCTTCAAGAAATCAAGGACAAACTGTTCATCATCATCAATGCGGTACATATCGCGGTCGATTTTAGGGAAGATATAGAGTCCAGCCTTGGGTTTAACGGCAGACAAACCTGGAATATCTTGAATAGCATTGTAGATGAAATTTCTTTGCTCGTAGATTCGTCCACCAGGAAGAAGTAATTCATCGACTGATTGGTGGCCTCCCAAAGAAGTTTGTACGACTTGTTGGGCCAAAACGTTAGAGCAAAGGCGCATATTGGACAACATATTGAGCCCTTCGATATAGCCCTTGACATGAGTCTTAGGTCCAGACAAGACCATCCAACCCACACGGAAACCAGCGATACGGTGCGATTTTGACAAACCGTTCATGCTGACACAGAAGACATCTGGTGCCAAGCTTGCCACAGGCGTATGCACATGTCCATCCATTACCATACGATCGTAAATTTCATCCGCAAAGATAATCAAATCGTTTTGACGGGCAATCTCAATAATCTCCAGCAAGAGTTCCTTAGGATAAAGTGCCCCAGTTGGGTTGTTTGGATTGATAAGAACGATTGCCTTGGTATTGGAAGTGATTTTTGACTTGATATCGTCAATATCTGGATACCATTCTGCAGCTTCATCACAGATATAGTGAACGGCATTTCCGCCAGCTAGACTGACAGCTGCTGTCCAGAGAGGATAGTCTGGCATAGGCACCAAGACCTCATCCCCATTGTCCAAAAGCCCCTGCATAGACATGACAATCAACTCACTGACACCATTTCCAAGGTAGATATCATCAATATCTACGTTTGGAAATTTTTTCAATTGGCAATACTGCATGATAGCCTTACGGGCTGAGAAAATCCCCTTGGAATCAGAATATCCTTCACTATCACGCGCATTCATAATCAAGTCATGAATGACCTCGTCTGGCGCTGTAAAGCCAAATTCTGCTGGATTTCCTGTATTTAGACGTAAAATCTTTTCTCCATTTGCTCGCATCCGCATGGCTTCTTCCAAAACAGGGCCACGGATATCATAAGCAACATGCTCTAACTTACTAGACTTGTTATATTCTTTCATCTTGTTTCCTCAATTCATCAGGATAGTAACATTATACCACTAGAAAGAGAATGCGACAAGTTTGCTGAAATGTGTTACTAGATTCGTATAGAAAAAAACCTCACTAAAAGCGAGGTCGAGACAATGGTGATAGCGGGTATTTTGCCGAAGACACATCACATACCAAAAGATAAACCTAGAAAAAGCAGGCCTAGAAAAGAGTCATAGAGAAGATTGAACATGAGGAAAAGCCCCCATATCATCAAGTAATCCCAGCGATCACTTCTTTTTGCAACTAGGAATAATATCAGATGGTAGAGTAGGTGAAAGACTAAAAAGCCAATAAAACCTGGATAGAGAAGCGGAATTAGCTTCTCTAATTGCCAGATCATAATCACTTCTATCAAGACCGAAGCTAGGATGATTCCATAATAAAGGAAATTTGATTTTTTTGTTTCTTGAAAAGAGTTTTTCATCATTCTTCCTCCCCTCACTTCTTTCCTACTATCCTTTCTTTTATTTCATCATATATTTATATAGTTTTTAAGTGCTAACATTCTTTTGAAAAATACTTTTTTTGCTTTACTTCTATAGTGAAAAGGTTTACAATTATAGTAAGAAAATTTCAGGAGGTTTCATTATGGCACAACGTTACCAAAATATTATGGTCGCAATCGATGGTTCTAAAGAAGCGGACTTGGCTTTTGTCAAGGGAGTTCATTCTGCTCTACGAAACGACGCTAAACTGACCATCGCTCATGTCATTGACACACGCGCACTCCAAAGCGTATCCACCTTTGATGCTGAAGTTTACGAAGAACTCCAAGTCGACGCTGAAAGTCTGATGAAAGAGTACGAAAAACGTGCTAAAGATGCTGGTGTGGCAGATATTCATATCGTCATTGAAATGGGAAATCCAAAGACCCTACTGGCACGTACTATTCCCGATGCTGAAGAAGTGGACCTCATCCTCGTTGGCGCAACTGGTCTCAACGCCTTTGAACGCCTCTTGGTCGGCTCTTCATCTGAATACATCCTCCGCCATGCTAAGGTCGATTTGCTGGTTGTGAGAGAACAAGAAAAAACCTTATAATTACAACGAAAAGGAGCTCAGCGCTCCTTTTTGTTTACTATTTATACTCTTCGAAAATCTCTTCAAACCACGTCAACGTCGCCTTGCCGTATATATGTTACTGACTTCGTAAGTTTCATCTGCAACCTCAAAACAGTGTTTTGAGCTGACTTCGTCAGTTCTATCTACAACCTCAAAGCAGTGCTTTGAGCAGTTTCCTAGTTTGCTATTTGATTTTCATTGAGTATTATTTCTCTCTTTATGGCGTTCGTAAGCCTTGAGTTGGCGCTGCAGTTCCTTTTTAATAGCAGGTTCTGGAGCATATTTTTCTTCCCAATCATCTGGTTTTAAGATTTTATGGGTCACTGGATCAAAATGAGCCTTGCCATCTGGGAAAATTTTCCCCATATTGGCCTGATGGACGATATCAAAAATACGTTCTGGGTCAACCCCCATCAAGACAAAACTACCGTAGGTGAAGTAAAGCGTGTCAATCAAGGCATCCACCTGACCTATCAAATCTTGCTGGGCAGGCGTCTTCTTAGCTACCTTATCTGCTGCCTTATCAAGAGCTTGATGAAGTTGTGATAGAGCTTGACCAAAATCCTCTTCAGAAGGACTAGCAGCTCGAACAAACTCCACCAATTCTTCTATTTTAAAGCCAGCCCTGTGGGTTGCACCTTTTAAATCCCAAGCTCGAGGTTCTTCTTGAGTTCGTTCATCCATCATGTGGTGGAAGGTCTTGACCTTATTGAAATGATAGTCACGGCTGACAAAGACCTTTTCTGAAGCTAGAACACCAAAATGTTCCAGAGCCTTGTGAATTCCATCCTGTTGATTGCTAGTGGTAATGTGCTTAGCAACTTCCTTGACACTGCTACTACCATTTCCCATAGCGACCGACATACCGACACCCGCCAGCATTTCTAGGTCGTTATCTGAGTCACCAAAGGCCATGACTTGGTTGAGATCAAAACCATATTCTTTCCCAACTCGTCTAATGCCTTCTAATTTAGAGTTTCCTTGATTGATGACATCCGCTGCAAAAGGATTACTACGTGTCAATTTCAAGTCTTCAAAATCAGCTGCCGCCTTCTCAGATTCTTCTGGCGTCATCAGCATCAAAACTTGGTAGATAGGCTGATTCATCAGATGAAGCAGGTCTTCTTCCTTTTGGGGAACAACCTTGCTGACCATACGATTAAAGGAATGACTCACCGTCCGAGTTAAAACTGAGGGAACGAAGCGACTAATTCGTTGAGAAAAAGAACCCAGACCAAAAGACATGATTTTAGAACCTAGCATAGCATCCTTGGTCCCTAGAGCAATCTCCTTGCCCTCTTTTTTAGCATAGCTAATTAACTGGCGCAAATGTAACTTGGAAATTGGGCTCGTGAACAAGACTCTGTCTTTGGTAAAGATATACTGGCCATTGTAGGTTACCGCAAAGTCCAGATCCAAATCGTCCATCAATTCCTTAACAAAAAAAGGTCCACGCCCCGTTGCTACACCAACAAGTACCCCTTGTTCTTTGACAATCTTAATCGCGTCCTTAGTGGATTTCAAAACACTCTTGCGATCGTTGACCAAGGTTCCATCGATATCAAAAAAAACAGCTTTGACTTCCATCCTGTCCCAATCTCCCCTTTTGTGATACAATGATTATACCACATTTCAGAAAGAGTGAGTAAATCATGCCTAAGAAAATCCTTGTTTTACATACTGGTGGGACTATTTCCATGCAGGCCGATGCTTCTGGCGCTGTTGTGACTAGTTCAGATAATCCTATGAACCATGTGTCCAACCCACTTGAAGGAATCCAAGTCCACGCCCTAGACTTTTTTAACCTGCCAAGCCCCCACATCAAACCCAAGCATATGCTAGCCCTCTACCAAAAAATCAAAGAGGAAGCAGATAACTACGATGGGGTGGTGATCACACACGGGACTGACACTTTAGAAGAAACAGCCTATTTCCTTGATACCATGGAAGTTCCCCATATGCCTATCGTTCTAACAGGGGCCATGCGTAGCTCCAACGAACTCGGTAGTGACGGTGTCTATAATTACCTAAGTGCTTTACGAGTGGCTAGCGATGATAGGGCTGCTGACAAAGGAGTTTTGGTCGTTATGAACGATGAAATCCACGCTGCCAAGTATGTCACCAAAACACATACTACCAATGTCAGCACCTTCCAGACTCCAACACACGGGCCACTTGGTCTGATTATGAAACACGAAATCCTTTACTTTAAAACAGCTGAGCCCCGTGTCCGCTTTGACCTTGATCACATACAAGGTTTAGTCCCTATCATCTCCGCTTATGCCGGTATGACAGATGAGCTGATTGATATGCTGGATTTGGAACAATTGGACGGTTTGATTATCCAAGCCTTCGGAGCTGGTAATATTCCCAAAGAAACGGCTCAAAAACTAGAAAGCCTTCTACAAAAAGGAATCCCAGTCGCTCTAGTATCACGATGCTTTAACGGTATTGCTGAGCCTGTTTATGCCTACCAAGGTGGGGGCGTGCAGTTGCAAAAATCTGGTGTCTTTTTTGTTAAAGAACTCAACGCCCAAAAAGCCCGTTTGAAACTCCTCATCGCCCTCAATGCTGGATTAAAAGGACAAGCCTTAAAAGACTATATGGAAGGCTAACTCCTTCTCTAGAAAGCAAAATCAGGAAATCTTTACGATTCCCTGATTTTTTCTATTTACGTTTTCGTGTTGAACGACGTTCTGTCAATCCATGAGGTAAGAGAACTTCACGTTCTTCCAACTCTTCCTTATGCATAATCTTAGTCAACATACGCATACTAATGGCACCAAGGTCATAAAGAGGTTGAGCAATCGTTGTCAAGTTTGGACGGGTAAAGCGTGAGATTTGTGAATCATCACTAGTAATGATTTCAAACTCTTCTGGCACTGATACACCGTGGTCAGCCAAACCATTCAAGACACCTGCTGCCAATTCATCACCTGTTACAACTGCTGCAGTTGCGTTTGATGAAATTAAACGCTCTGCCAAGGCATAGCCATCTTCATAAGTGTATTTAGACTCAAATACCAATCCTTCGCTATAAGAAATACCTGCTTTTTTCAAGGCTTCCTTGTAGCCAACCAAACGAACCTTACCATTGATATCATCCACCAGTGGACCGCTAACAAAAGCAATGCGTTCATTTTCTTTAGCAAGGTAGGTCACTGCGTCAATCGTAGCTTGTTTATAGTCAATATTAACACTTGGAAGTTGGTGTTCTACATCTACTGTTCCCGCAAGAACAACTGGTGTTCGAGAACGAGAAAACTCTGAACGAATTTTTTCAGTCAAGTGGTAACCCATAAAGATAATACCGTCCACTTGCTTAGAAAACAGTGTATTGACAACTGAAACTTCCTTATCATCATCCTCATCACTATTAGCAAGGACGATATTGTACTTGTACATTTCAGCGATATCATCAATCCCTTTAGCAAGCGTTGAGAAGTAGCCATTGGTAATATTTGGGATCACAACACCGACAGTGGTTGTCTTTTTGCTTGCAAGACCACGCGCCACGGCATTTGGACGGTAATCCAAACGATCAATCACCTCAAGCACTTTTTTACGGGTGTTCTCTTTTACATTCTTATTGCCATTGACTACACGGCTAACCGTCGCCATTGAAACCCCTGCTTCACGGGCGACATCATAAATCGTTACTGTATCGTCTGTATTCATTCCATTTCCTTTCTATATCATACCTCACGAGACTCCAAAAAAGAGACGGTATGAAAATTTCGTTTTCATGATTCTACTTATTCCATTTTATCACTATTTGTAAACACTTTCAAGCATTTTTTGAAGATTGTTTGAAAAAAATTTCATAGAAAACTACGTTTATAAAGAAAAAATCACCTTTTCTTGATTTTTAATCCTATTTGCTGTATGATAAGGGAAAAGAAAGGGGACAGAGATATGGCTTTTACCAATACCCAGATGCGGTCGGCTAGTTTTGGCATTGTTACTAGCTTGCCTGATGATGTCATTGACTCTTTTTGGTATATCATCGACCATTTCTTAAAAAATGTCTTTGAATTGGAAGAAGAACTCGAGTTTCAATTGCTCAATAACCAAGGAAAAATTACCTTCCACTTCTCAAGTCAACACCTCCCTACAGCCATTGATTTTGACTTCAACCATCCCTTTGACCCTCTTTATCCGCCAAGAGTACTGGTTTTAGACATGGATGGTAGAGAAACTATCCTTCTCCCAGAAGAAAATGACCTATTTTAAAAACTCTAGCCTTCAGTTACATGACTGAAAACTAGAGTTTTTCTATTTTTTCAAAGCATCATACAAGTTGCGAATAGGTTGCTTTAATGTCGGATGGATAAAATGAGGCGCAATTTCTTGTAGAGACTCAAGAACAAAAAGGCGTTCTGCTATGTAAGGATGGGGCAAGATGAGGTCGTCTGTATAAATGACCTGGTCCTCCACAAAGAGCAAGTCCAAATCAATCAAACGAGGTCCCCAATGCACTTCTCTCACCCGTCCCATCTCTGCCTCAATAGCCAACAATGTTTCTAATAAGACTGGTGCTGGTAGCCAAGTCTCTACTTCAATCACTTGATTTGCAAAGCTATCCTGCTCCACTCCACCCCAAGGCTCCGTCGCTAAGACACTGGACTCTTTGAGAATATGGATGCCACGAGCTCGCAGTTTGTCAATGGCTTGCTCCAAATTGGCTGGCTTATCTCCCATGTTACTTCCTAAGGCGATAAAGGCTCGCTGCTTACGGCGATGGATAGTTACTGAGCAAGTATCTAGTGGCAAATGAACCGGTGCCCAAGGTTTTTTGAGTTCAAGTTCAATCTCTTGAACCAGAGGATAGGTCTCAAAAGTACGTTCTACCAATTTGTAAGCTACCGTTTCAATCAAGTCCTCAGTTGTTTCCTGAAACCAAGTCGTCCACTGCTGACACAGTTCTCCGTAATGGACAGAGGCTGTTAAATCCAAGTCTGTCGCTGCCTTGGTCATATCATAGGATAGGATGGCTGAAACGACAAACTTCTGCCCCAATTCTTTCTCACTAGGGAAAAGACCATGGTAGGCAAAAATTTCCAAATCTTTAATCTGCAGTTGATCCATAACTAGTCCTTTCTAGAAAAATCCGCTTCAAGCGGATTCTTTTTATACTCAATGAAAATCAAAGTGCAAACTAGGAAGCTAGCCGCAGGCTGCTCAAAACACTGTTTTGAGGTTGCAGATGAAAGCTGACGTGGTTTGAATTTGATTTTCGAAGAGTATTATAGTCCCATTAAACGATAAGCCTGATCTCGTAGGTCCTTATCTGTTTCAAATAGACCACGAGCTACTGTCGTTAAGGTTGCAGTGCCTGGTTTTCTGACACCACGCATGCTCATACACATATGTTCTGCCTCAATGACAACAAAGGCTCCCTTAGCACCCAGATATTCCATCAAGGCATCGGCCACTTCGATATTCAAACGTTCTTGAATTTGTGGTTTCTTAGAATAAACTTCAACCGTACGGGCTAGCTTAGACAAGCCCGCCACACGACCATCTGGAATGTAGGCAATATGCGCTTTCCCATAAAATGGCAAAAAGTGGTGTTCACACATGGTGTGGAAAAAGATATCCTTTTCTACCACCATATTATCGTCGATAATCTCAAAGGATTTTGACAAATGTTCCTCCGCTGTTTGACCAAGACCTGAAAAAATCTCTTGGTACATACGAGCGACACGAGCAGGTGTTTCCTGCAAGCCCTCGCGATTAACGTCCTCTCCTACAGCCTCAATAATCATTTTTACAGCTGCTTCAATCTTTTGTGTATCCATTCTCGTTCTTCCTCTCCATCAGATAGGCTCTCACTTGGCTCAAGAAATACAAGGAACCTGTGACAATCCTAACTGTTTGTTTCTCTTCTTTTTTATCTGTAAATTTCTGCTCTAGAAAATCCTGCCAACCTTGGTAGCTGAGATTTCTAGACTTAGCTGCCTCTTTCAGCACGCTTTCATCAGTCGCCCGACTATCGTCAAAATGTGTCAGGGTAAGCTCGGTATCTGAGATTTCCTCCAACAAGTCCAACATATCTTCCAAGGCCTTGGTTTTGATGCAGGTAAAGAGGATTTCCTTATGATAATCCGCAAAGCGTTCTTGCAAGGTTGCTAATAAAGCCTTGATAGCATGGGGATTGTGGGCCCCATCCAAGATCATCAAGGGGTTCCTTGACACGACCTCCAGACGCCCCGACCATCTTGTTTCTTCCAGAGTTTGAGCAATCAAGATATTAGCTGGTAGCTCTCGACCATCTTCTTGACAAAAAGTATCAAGTAAAGCTAGAGCCATCCCAGCATTCTCTATCTGGTGCAAACCAAGCAGGCCAGTCTGGAAGCGACCTTGTCTGACAGCACTTGTATAGTCAAAGACCTCGCCTGTCACCACACTTTCTTGATGACGAACCTGATAATCTCTATCATATCTAATTCTCGGCGCATCTTTCCCTTCCGCAATGCGGTCAATCACAGCCAAAGCTTCTGGAGCGATACGACCTGACACCAAGGGAATTCCTTGTTTGATAATACCAGCTTTCTGCTCTGCTATAGCTTCCAAGGTATCACCAAGTAGGGCCACATGATCCAATCCAATGGTTGTAATTCCTGTCAAAATGGGCTGGCAGATATTGGTACTATCCAAGAGTCCCCCCATACCAACTTCCATGATGGCCACATCTACTTGCTCTGAGGCAAAGTAGTCATAGGCTATGGCTGTGATAATCTCAAACTCAGTTGTCCCCTGTAAATTAGCAGCCACTTCTCCTTCAAGCAAAGACTGATAGTCTGCCATAAGGGCTTCTAGTCTAGCCTCTGGGATAGATTCCCCATTGATGCTAATCTGGTCTGTGTAATGAATGAGATAGGGCGAGCTGAACACCCCAACTCTCAGCCCTATCTTTTCTAGCAGATTTTTCAAAAAAGCAATGGTAGACCCCTTGCCATTGGTCCCTCCGATATGGATGACCTTGAGTTTGAGATGGGGATTACCACGCAAAGCTAACAGTTCCACCATGCGTTCCAATCCAAAATGTGGTTGGTCCGTCCGGTAGTTGGCAATCCACTGGTTGTTTTCAATTTCTTTCATCTTATTTGTATTGTTTTAAATCTAGATTTTCCGCATCATCAGCTAGACGAATAGCGGAGGCAATTTCAACTGCCATCTTGTGACTAGCTACATCATGCACGCGCACCGCTTCCACACCTTGTCTCGCAGCGATACTGGTTACATGAGCCGAAGCCGTGTCCCGATTGCGGAAACCAAGTTCTATCTCAGGATTGACTTCAAAACCATTCTCTTCTAGGATATTGATAA
This sequence comes from Streptococcus sp. 959, assembly GCF_013277075.1. Lineage (GTDB taxonomy): Bacteria > Bacillota > Bacilli > Lactobacillales > Streptococcaceae > Streptococcus > Streptococcus pseudopneumoniae_C. The sequence continues at coordinate 19,985 of NZ_VMMF01000022.1, read as the reverse complement.
CAAACCGCTTACGCGAAACTCCAAGAAAGATTGGATAGCCTTTCTGATGGAGTTTATCCAAGTCCCGTAAAAGAAGCAGATTTTCTTTCTTGGTCAGACCAAAACCAATTCCCGGATCCAACATGATATTTTCTGAAGCAATACCAGCTTCGTCCGCTCTCGCTAATGCTCTGTCAAAGAAAGCCTCCATCAAGTCTTCGATTGGCAATGTTTCAAAGTCAGCTAACTCTTCCTCTGTAAAGGTTTGACCAAAGCCAAAATGAGGAAAGATGAGCGAGCTAGGGTGCTGAGGTCGAGCCATAACTGGATTAAACATGATAACCACTTGCGCTCTCGCTTCAGCTACCACATGAGCCATTTTTTCATCACCCATGAGACCAGTGATATCGTTAACCAGATTGGCACCAGCAGCCAAAGCAGCCTCTGCCACCTGACTCTTCCATGTATCGATAGAAATGAGGACATCACTTTCCTTGCGAATAGCTTTGATCACTGGAACAACACGCTGGATTTCCTCTTCTATCTCAACATAGCTACTGCCCGGTCGAGTCGATTCTCCACCGATATCTAGCATGCTCGCCCCTTCTGCTATCAATTTACGAGCCTGCTGGAGTGCCTGCTCAAGAGCAAAAAATTGACCACCATCCGAAAAGGAGTCTGGGGTTACATTAATAATTCCGCAAATAGCTGTCTTTGCATGATTGGCTGTACTTGACATATCGGTCACTCCCTCAAGGCTTTTCACCATATTATTTCTCTATTTTACCATAAAAAGAAAAAGATGGACACGATTGCATTCATCTTTCCCTAGTAGAAAGAGATTGGTTCCTACATGAAAACTTTCTAAACAGAAATCCCTAATGTCCGACTCATAATCACCACAAGAGCCAACAAACAGAAAGCCACCCCATTCACAATCATGTGAAGCAAGATAGACATTTCCAAACGTTGGGTCTTGTAAGCCGTCCAAGATAGAACGATCGACATACCTCCATAAATCAATAAAGAAGGTAAATTACTTGGTTGATGCAATAAAGCAAACACAATCGTACCAACTACAAATCCCAAGTTCTCCTTGCCTCGGAAAATCTTTTTAGGAATAATCCCACGGCACAAGATTTCCTCACAAATCGGAGCAAGCAAGGCTAGCAAGAAGAAACTGGAAATCAGAGAACTATGCTGAACCATATCGTTAATCTGAGACTGATTACTTGTTGTCGTCTCATTTGACAGTTGCAATAAAATGGAACCAAGTATATTTGAACCGATAATGACTAAATAACTCAAGCCCAAACGTGCCAAATCCTTAGCTCTAAAAAAAGAAAAATTAAAACTTGCTAACTGCGTTTTACGAGCTCCAATGATAAATAGCGCTAAAACCACAATTGAAATACCAGCAACTATCAGCCCTGACTGTAACAGTGGTACTTGATGTAAAGCTAAAATTGCAGTAACTGCTAAAGGAATTTGATATAAAATTGTCGCTAACAAAAAGACCAAAAGCCAACCTGCACGATTCAACAATTCTTTCCACATACTTTTCCCTTTCATCACCTATCTCCTTTGTATTAAAAAAGGGGGAAAATCCCCCTGGGTAATTCTATTATAGGGCCATGCTGATGTAGTTAAGGATAAACAAGGCATCCAAAATCCAAATCATGACATGAACATCTTTAGCTTGACCTTTGACAAGCTTAGTCAAAGTGTAAGTCAAGAAACCAACTGCAATCCCTTGAGTGATAGAGTAGCTGAAGCCCATAAAGATAGATGTGAAGAAGGCAGGAACTGCTTCAGACATATCATCCCAATGGATATTTTTCAAGCTAGCCAACATCATAATCCCAACGATAATCAAGATTGGAGCTGTAGCGGCTGTTGGTACAATCGCTAGAAGTGGGCTAAAAAAGCTTGAAATTGCAAAACAGATTGCCACAACCAAGGCTGTCAAACCAGTACGTCCACCTGCACCGATACCAGCAGCAGACTCAACATAAGTCGTTACGTTTGAAGTACCTGCGATGGCACCAATTGAAGTACCAATCAAGTCGGAGTAAAGAGCCTTGTCTAACTTAGCTGATTGATGATTTTCACCATTTGTCGCTACAATACCAACTTTTTCACCTGTACCGATCAAGGTACCAATCGTGTCAAAAATATCTGTCAATGAGAAGGCAAGAATGGCCATCAGAGTTTCAGGCAAGCGAGCTGTATCTGAAATCAAAGCTCCTAAACCTTCTGAACCAAGAGCTGCACCAAATACTGTCTTCAAATCTTCAAAAGCTGCACCAACATGATTATTAGCAAAATCGATACTAGACAAATCTACCAAACCAACTGCGATAGCAAGAACAGTTGTTGTCAAGATAGAGAGGATAATTCCCCCTTTAATCCCTTTGATGACAAAGAAGATCGTAATGGCAAGTCCTGCAAGAGCCACCAAAACAGCTGGATTATTAAAGCTGACCAAGCCTGGAACTGCTGAAGCATTTGCTGTAATCGCTGCTTGAGCTTTATCAGCCCCTTCTCCTGCAACCGTGTAGTTCCCTGGATCAATAGAGAATTTCAAAAGTCCAGCATTCTTAATTCCCACGTAGGCAAGAAAGACACCGATACCAGCTGAGATAGCTGAGCGAAGGGCATTTGGAATCGATTCAATGATCATTCTACGAACATTTGTCAAGGTAATAATCAATGAGATGACCCCACAAATGAAGACCATAGCCAAGGCTTCTTGCCATGAATAACCAAGTCCAAATACGACTGTAAAGGTAAAGAAGGCATTGAGTCCCATACCTGGCGCTTGAGCGTATGGCAGGTTAGCATAGAAGGCCATCATCAAGGTACCAGCAACTGCACCAATAATCGTTGCAAGGAACACACCCTGAGCAGGCATTCCTGTTTGCGAAAGAATTTGTGGGTTTACAAAGAGAATATAGCTCATTGCAAAGAAAGTTGTTAAACCAGCAAGAACCTCTGTACGAACGTCTGTACCGTTCTCTTTTAGTTTAAATAATTTGTCCATTATCAATCTCCTTTTAATTTTTACGAACAATAATAGAATTATATCATTTATCATTCACTTTTTCAATATCTTTGTTTGATTTATTTAAGAATTTGATGAAATTTCATTTTTTGTTTCGAATCTGCTTTTCTGCCTGCTTTCTGTTATAATAGTAGACATCTTATCTGAAAAGACACTAGAAAGGTCCCTATGACGAAAAAAATTATTGCTGTTGACCTGGATGGAACCCTGCTCAACTCAGACAGTCAAATTTCTGACTTTACCAAAGAAACCATTAAAAAAGTTTCTGAAAAAGGCCATCAGGTTATTATTACGACAGGTCGCCCTTACCGTATGTCAAAAGATTTTTACCGTGAGCTAGGCTTAGACACTCCTATGATTAACTTCAACGGTTCCCTCACTCATTTACCAGACCAAGTTTGGGACTTTGAAAAGTGTTTGACCGTAGACAAAAAATATCTGCTAGATATGGTTCGACGTTCAGAGGACATTCAAGCCGATTTTATCGCTGGAGAATATCGTAAAAAATTCTACATTACAAATCCGAATGAAGAAATTGCCAATCCCAAACTATTTGGTGTGGAAGCTTTCCAGCCTGAAGATCAATTCCAGCCTGAATTGGTGACCAAGGACCCTAACTGTATTCTGCTGCAGACCAGAGCCAGTGACAAGTATGCCCTTGCAAAAGAAATGAACGCCTTCTATCAGCATCAACTTTCTATTAATACTTGGGGTGGTCCGCTCAATATCCTTGAGTGTACCCCAAAAGGTGTCAACAAGGCCTTCGCCTTAGACTACTTGCTCAAGGTAATGAACCGTGACAAAAAAGATTTGATTGCTTTTGGAGATGAACACAATGATACCGAAATGCTCGCTTTTGCTGGGAAGAGCTATGCAATGAAAAATGCCAACCCAGAGCTACTCCCTTATGCCGATGAGCAAATTTCCCTGACAAATGACCAAGATGGGGTTGCCAAAACCCTGCAAGATTTATTCTTATAGTCCATTCTGACCAGCTTGCGAGCTGGTCTTTGTGCTCTTTTCACAGTCTCATCAACCGGTTAATCGATTGTTCGGTTTTTTACCTCCAAAACCTTGGAAAAGGGTTTGATTTGTGATATAATTCACATATAAATACAAGAGAGTTCGTCACACTCGACTCTGTTGAAGCATAATCAATCCAGTCCTGTTGTCCCTGTTCTCGGCCAATATCAAGGAGGATAGCTATGAAAGCTGTTGTTGTAAATCCAGAAAGCACTGGTGTTGCTGTTGAAGAAAAAGTACTCCGTCCACTTGAAACTAGAGAAGCACTTGTAGAAATTGAATACTGTTGTGTTTGCCACACTGATAATTTAATAGAAACCTATTTTAAAAGTTGGAATGCGCTTCCAACTTTTTTATATTAAATTTTTAAATAGGGATTCAAAAAAATCCCTCAAAAACTTAATATATCAACATTCACAAAGAAAGCCTTTTTATTTTTTTATGCTAAATAGTTGATTTTTATATGAAAACGGTTTATACTAATCTAGTCTTAAAGTTTTCTTAAACAATGAGCACAACATTTTATAAGGAGGAATGACAATAATGAGTATCGGAATCATTATTGCGAGCCACGGTGAATTCGCTGCAGGTATTCATCAATCAGGATCTATGATTTTTGGTGAACAAGAAAAGGTTCAAGTTGTAACCTTTATGCCAAATGAAGGTCCAGATGACCTATATGCTAAATTTAACAATGCTGTGGCTGCATTTGACGCAGAAGATGAGGTGCTAGTTTTGGCTGACCTTTGGAGTGGTTCTCCATTCAACCAAGCTAGTCGCGTGATGGGAGAAAATCCTGAGCGTAAATTTGCCATCATCACAGGACTTAACTTACCGATGTTAATTCAAGCCTACACAGAGCGCCTGATGGACGCTGCTGCAGGTGTAGAAAAAATCGCTGCGAATATTATCAAAGAAGCCAAAGATGGCATCAAAGCTCTTCCAGAAGAGCTAAACCCAGTTGAGGAAGTGGCAAGCGCCGCAGTTGCTCCAGTTGCCCAAGCCGCGATTCCAGAAGGAACTGTCATAGGAGATGGAAAACTCAAAATCAACCTTGCTCGCCTAGACACTCGTCTACTTCACGGTCAGGTTGCTACTGCTTGGACTCCAGATTCAAAAGCAGACCGTATCATCGTTGCTTCAGATAACGTTGCCAACGACGATCTTCGTAAAGAATTGATTAAACAAGCAGCTCCTAACGGAGTAAGAGCCAATGTTGTACCAATCCAAAAATTGATTGAGGTTTCAAAAGACCCACGTTTTGGAGAAACACATGCCCTTATCTTGTTTGAAACACCTCAAGACGCTCTTCGTGCCATCGAAGGTGGCGTGCCAATCAAGACACTTAACGTAGGATCAATGGCTCACTCAACAGGTAAAACAATGATTAATAATGTTTTGTCTATGGACAAAGAAGATGTTGCTACATTTGAAAAAATGCGTGACCTTGGTGTTGAATTTGACGTACGTAAAGTACCAAACGACACCAAAAAAGATTTGTTTGACTTGATTAACAAAGCCAACGTTCAATAATAGACATTGAGCTATCGAAGAATACTAAGAAAATTTTTCACTTTATTATACTTAAATAGAAAAGGAATAAAACCATGTCAGATATTTCAATTATTTCTGCTGTCTTGGTTGTAGTTGTTGCCTTCCTTGCAGGTCTTGAAGGTATCCTCGACCAATTCCAATTCCATCAACCAATCGTCGCATGTACCCTTATCGGACTTGCAACTGGTAACCTCGAAGCAGGGGTTATGCTTGGTGGATCACTTCAAATGATCGCCCTTGGTTGGGCAAACATCGGAGCTGCCGTAGCTCCTGACGCTGCTCTTGCATCTGTTGCCGCAGCAATCATCTTGATCAAAGGTGGTAACTTTACTACTGAAGGTATCGCCGTTGCAACAGCAACAGCTATCCCTCTTGCCGTAGCTGGACTTTTCTTGACTATGATTGTTCGTACAATCTCAGTTGGTTTGGTTCACACTGCTGATGCTGCTGCTAAAGAAGGAAATATTGCGGCTGTTGAGCGTGCTCACTTTATCGCGCTTCTTCTTCAAGGTCTTCGTATTGCTATCCCTGCAGCCTTCCTTATCGCTATCCCTGCTTCTGCCGTTCAAGACGCTCTTAAATTGATGCCAGACTGGTTGAACGGTGGTATGGCTGTTGGTGGTGCTATGGTCGTTGCCGTTGGTTACGCTATGGTTATCAACATGATGGCAACTCGTGAAGTATGGCCATTCTTCGCAATCGGTTTTGCTTTTGCTGCAATTTCTCAATTGACTTTGATTGCCCTTGGTGTAGTCGGTGTTGCCCTTGCCTTCATCTACCTTAACCTTTCAAAACAAGGTGGTAACGGTGGCGGCGGAGCTGCAACTTCTAACGACCCAATCGGTGATATCCTAGAAGACTACTAGAAAGGGGAACAATCATGACTGAAAAACTTCAATTATCAAAATCAGATCGTAAAAAAGTTTGGTGGCGTTCACAATTCCTTCAAGGTTCTTGGAACTACGAGCGTATGCAAAACTTGGGTTGGGCTTACTCATTGATTCCAGCTATCAAAAAATTGTACACTACTAAAGAAGACCAAGCTGCTGCTCTTGAGCGTCACCTTGAGTTCTTCAACACTCACCCATACGTAGCTGCTCCTATCATGGGGGTTACTCTTGCACTTGAAGAAGAACGTGCTAACGGTGTTGAAATCGACGACGCTGCTATCCAAGGGGTTAAAATCGGTATGATGGGACCTCTTGCAGGTATCGGTGACCCAGTATTCTGGTTTACAGTTCGTCCTATCCTTGGAGCTCTTGGTGCATCACTTGCTGCATCTGGTAACTTGGTTGGTCCACTTCTCTTCTTCTTCGGATGGAATGCGATCCGTATGGCCTTCCTATGGTACACACAAGAGTTTGGTTACAAGGCTGGATCTGAAATCACTAAAGACATGTCTGGTGGTATTTTGAAAGACATCACTAAAGGTGCTTCTATCCTTGGTATGTTCATCCTTGCTGTTCTTGTACAACGTTGGGTATCTATCAACTTCACTGTTAACCTTCCAGGTAAACAATTGGCTGAAGGTGCCTACATCAACTTCCCAGAAGGACCTGTATCAGGTGCTGAATTGAAAGGTATCCTTGGTCAAGCACTTGGTGGATTGAGCCTAGATAAGATTCAACCACAAACTCTTCAAGGTCAGTTGAATTCATTGATTCCAGGATTGATGGGACTTCTCCTTACTTTCCTTTGCATGTGGTTACTTAAGAAAAAAGTATCACCAATCTCAATCATCCTTGCACTCTTTGCAGTAGGTATCGCAGCTCGTTTCTTCGGCATCATGTAATCAAGCAACTTAAAAGGAACCAGGTTCTAAGCCTGATTCCTTTTTTCTATGCTTTTATACTCTTCGAAAATCTCTTCAAACCACGTCAGCGTCGCCTTACTGTACTTAAGTACAGCTTGCGGCTAGCTTCCTAGTTTGCTCTTTGATTTTCATTGAGTATTAACTTACAGGTCAAAATAGAAAGAAAATCACACCCCACACAAGTCCGCAAGCATAACCAACCAAGACATCCTTGGGATAATGCACGCCACCTAAGACTCTCACTAGACCTAGGAAGGCTGATAATGTCAAACAAATCATCCCCATAGTTAGACTAGCATGCAAGCAAGCCATAGAAATAATGGTTGCTGAAAAGACATGACGGCTGGGCATAGACTGACCAGGACTATCTCTGTCAAGCAGAGGTTTAATATCCCATTCCTCATAAGGCCTAGGAGCATTGATTTTCTTACGGAGAAAGGACAAAATCACAAAACCCAACGCAGGGACAAACAAGTAGATCCAGACCTGTTTCCCAAGTCCTTCTTGGAGATCGGTGGCGACTAACAAAGTCAGATAAACTATAGGCATAACTACTGTCATGAACCGATTGAAAGCTCTTAACAAGCTCAGAAGAAAGGGCTTATTTTTAATCTTACCAGCAACGTGTCCATACCATTCTTGATAATTTTTCATATATTTTTTCATCACTTACTCAAATTTTGCTTATAGGGAAGCACTCGTCTTCTAGTATAGTGCAGAAAAAGAAGGCCGTCAAGCCTTCTTTGGGTTTATTCTTCTGCTTCGTCTTCTGTAAACTGACTGTTATAGAGGTCAGCATAGAAGCCAGCTTGCTCCATTAGCTCATCATGACTGCCTTGCTCGATGATATTTCCATCTTTCATGACAAGAATCAAATCAGCATTTCGAATAGTAGACAAGCGGTGGGCGATGACAAAAGAAGTTCTTCCCTCCATCAATCGGTCCATAGCTTTCTGGATTAATTCCTCTGTACGGGTATCAACCGAAGAGGTCGCCTCATCTAGGATTAGGAGCGGCGCATCTTTCAGCAAAGCACGAGCAATGGTCAAGAGTTGTTTTTGTCCGACAGACAAGGTCACTGTATCATCCAAGACGGTATCGTAACCATCTGGTAGTGTCATGATAAAGTGGTGAATCCCTACAGCCTTGCTGGCTTCAATCACGCGCTCATCACTAATACCTGTTTGGTTATAGATAAGATTGTCTCGAATGCTCCCTTCAAAGAGCCAGGTATCCTGCAAGACCATTGAAAAGGCATCATGCACTTCCGAACGCTTCATATCCTTGGTATCCACGCCATCGATACGGATACTTCCCTTATCAATCTCATAGAACTTCATCAAAAGATTGACAATAGTTGTCTTACCAGCTCCGGTCGGCCCGACAATGGCAACCTTTTGACCTGCATGAGCGGTAGCAGAAAAGTCATGAATAATGGTTCGCTCTGGTGTATAACCAAAGGAGACTCGATCAAAGACCACTTGCCCTTTCATGTCGCTCAATTGTCTTTCTTTATGGGATTCATCTTCCATTTCCTCTTCACCTAAGAATTCGAAGACACGTCCCATGGCTGCGCTAGCCTGCTGAAGACTGGTAATCCCTTGAGCGATTTGTGAAAGGGGCTGAGAAAAGATACGAACGTAGGCCATAAAGGCAACGATAATCCCGATACTAATCTGCCCATTCAAGGCCAAGGCTGCACCGACGATAATCACTAAGGCATAGCTAAAGTTCCCAATAAACATCATGATCGGCATCATAATCCCTGAAATAAACTGAGATTTCCAGATACTGTCATACAGACGATGGTTTAAGATCGCAAATTCTTCTTTGGTGCTCTCGATAGCATTGTAACTGGTCACCACATTATGGCCAGAGTACATTTCCTCCACATAGCCATTTACAGCTGCCAAATCCTGTTGCTGACTCTTAAAGAAGCCCTGCGATTTGCCCATAAAGACGGACACGAAAGCAAAACCGATAAGAGTTGAAACAACCGTCACTAAGGCTAAAATCCAGTTCATCCCAAACATGGTCACCAAGACTGCCACGACCAGTAAAGTTGATGAAAGAACTGTTCCCAGACTTTGATTGAGGGACTGGGCTGCAGTGTCAACGTCATTGGTCACACGAGATAAGGTATCTCCTTGAGAATGTCCATCAAAATACCCCAATGGAAGACGATTAATTTTCTCTGCAATCGCTCTTCTCAAACGCTCTGAAAAACGTTGAATGGCTGTTGTAAACAGAAAGGCCTGCAAATAATTTGATAGAAGCCCAATTACATAGATGATGGCTAAAAAACCACCAATGGCCGCAACCGCCGCGACATCCACACTTGTTTCCAGACCACTGGCAATGATATTGGTCATTTCCTTGATACGGGTTGGACCATATACAGTAATGATATTGGATACGATTGTTGCTAGAAAAGCGATTAGAAGGGCAAACTGGAGACCTGCAAGGTAGGGTTTACTCTGTTTCCATAGAGATAGTTTTTTATTTTCCATGTTCCAATTCCTCCTTCGATAATTGTGAATAGGCAATTTCTTGGTAAACTTCGTTGGTAGCTAGAAGTTCTTTATGGGTGCCTTGTCCCACGACTTTTCCTTGATCCAAGACCAAAATCAAATCTGCATCCATAATCGTTGAAATACGCTGTGCGACGATGAGCTTGGTCATAGATTTTGTTTTCTCTGCTAGCTCTTGGCGTAGGACACGGTCTGTCTTGTAATCCAAGGCTGAGAAGGAGTCATCAAAGATGAGGATTTCTGGCTTCCGAGCCAAGGCACGCGCAATGGCTAGACGCTGTCTTTGTCCACCTGAGAAGTTGGTTCCTCCTTGGGCCACTTCTGACTCTAAGCCCGATTCCTTGTCTTCGATAAAATTCTTAGACTGGGCCAATTCCAGAGCTTGCCACATAGCCTGCTCACTAAGCGGTGTTTCTTGACTCTGTCCAAAGTCTAAATTGCCCTTGACATCACCTGAAAAGAGTACAGCTTTTTGTGGAATATAGCCGACCTTGTTACGCAAATCTTCCAAGGCATAATCTTGAACATTAACTCCGTCCACTAGAATTTCTCCTGCTGATACGTCATAAAAACGTGGAATCAGATTGACCAGAGTTGATTTACCAGAACCTGTTGAGCCGATAAAGGCAACTGTTTGGCCATCTTCTGCTCTAAAGCTAACATGCTCAATAACCGCCTCCGAATTTGCCGCATAGCGGAAGGTCACATCCTTAAACTCGACCTGACCTTTGAGATTTTCATCAGCCAGCTGCACTTGAGCAGGATTTTGGATAGAAGAATGCAAATCTAGAACCTGATTAATCCGCTTGGCAGAGACCATAGTTCGGGGAAGAACGATGAAGAGCGCCCCCATGAGAAGGAAGCCCATAACAACCTGCATGGCATAAGACATGAAAACAACCATGTCACTAAAGAGGGGCAGACGCGCTGTCGGAGCAGCATCGTTGATTACATAGGCTCCAATCCAGTAAATCGCCACACTCAAACCACTTGAAATCCCCATCATAATGGGATTCAAAATGGCCATGAGACGGTTGACAAACAAATTCAAGCGTGTCAGCTCATCATTTGCTGCTGCAAATTTTTCATCTTGGTACTCTTCAGCATTGTAGGCACGAACGACACGAATACCTGTTAAACTTTCACGAGTGATACTATTCAGTTTATCAGTCAAACTTTGAATCAAGGACTGTTTTGGAAAGGCTAGCGTCATCAAAACGGTTGTCATCAAAACATTGACAATCACTGCCACAAGTACAGCCCAAAGCCAGTATTCTGAATGACCTAAAATCTTCCCGATAGCCCAGATAGCCATAATCGGACCACGCGTAACCACTTGCAAGCCCATGGTGATCAGCATCTGAACTTGAGTAATATCATTAGTGGTACGAGTTAGGAGGCTGGGAATAGAGAATTTCTTAATCTCTGTCTGTGAGTAGTCTAAAACTCGGTTAAAAATATCACTTCTCAGCCTACTAGTGTAAGAAGCAGCCACTCTGGATGCAAAAAATCCAACTGCGACTGCGGACAAGAAGGCAAAAAAAGACATTCCGACCATCATACCTGCTGGTTGCCATAACTCATCCAAGTTGGTTCCTTGACTTCCCAGCAAATCCGTGATTTTAGAGATATAGGTCGGAACTTCCAACTCTAGATAGACTGAAAAGCAGGTAAAGAGAATGGCTAGTAAAATCATCCCCCATTCTTTTCTACTAATTCGTTTAGCTAATTTCTTCATTATTTCCTCCTATTCTCTTGATATTTTCCTGTAGTTGATTGAGGACTTTCTCAAAAATCAGTAATTCATCTTCATCAATGTCTGCCATCAACTGGTTGTCAATACGTTCAAAGAAGGCTTTAACCTGCTTCATTTGAGAACGCGATTTGTCCGTCAGACGAACAAACTTAGCCCGCTTATCAACAGGACTCGCCTCCAATTCCACCAAACCATTTTGCACCATGCGCTTGACTAGATTACTCGCCACAGACTTGGTAATATTGAGTTCCTGCTCGATATCTTTAATCAAGACCAAGTCTTGGTTTTCCTCACGGCTATCCAAAAAACGTACAACCTGGCCTTGAGGTCCACCCATAAATTCAATGCCACAACGCTTGGCTTCCTTTTGCACCATCAGATGAATCTGATGACCAAAACGCTTAAAGACCAACATCGGTTTATCCATACTAACTCCTTTCTAACTATCACATTTAGTTCTCCTAGGAACTAATTAAGTTTTCATGAGAACTATTTTACCACTTTGAAAAGAGATGTCAAGAAAAAAGTTTCCTAGAGAACTATTTTAGTTTAAATTGACATTAGGTAAGATTTTTTATATAATAAGCACTCACTACTGTGGATAGAAATCCATTCACTTAATAAAGGGAGAAAACTTTCAAATGAAACCAGAAGAACAAAGAGTTTTAGGAATCTTAGCAACCATTTTTGGAGCCATCGCACTTTTAGGATCCTGGATCCCGTTTATTAACTATCTATCGTTGTTTATCGCCATCGTCGCATTTATCTTGGGGATTATCGGTCTTATCGTCAACCTCAAAAAACGGAAAACAATGGCTATTATCGGGACATCCATGGCAATTGCCTCTGTTGTACTTTTCTTTACGACTCAGGTACTATACGCTGATGTCTACAAAGAGTATGCCAGGGAGTTTAACCGTTCCTACCTAGATACGAGTGCCTCAATGGAACGCGAAGAAAAAAGCGGCTCGACAGACGATACCTTCACCTGGACCCAAGAACAGTTCGACGCCTTAATCGAAGGTGACCTTGACAACAAAGGAAAAGGTGGTACCAACTACGAGGATATTATCAACAAACACGGACAGCCAGATTCCGAGTTTGACTTCACTCTTGGGGGTTACAATACGAAAAAAATCACCTATATCTCTATTGGAGACAAGATTAAGACTGTTACCTTAACTTTTGCAAAACAGGATAATGGAGAGCTCTTGCTCGTCCAAAAACATCAGTCGGTCTAAATCTAGAAAAAAGCAAGCAACAAAACGATTCTGAAACCTGAGTCTAAGTTCAAATATCAAAAAAACGAACAGCTAGTAAAACTGTTCGTTTTTCAATTAGAATCCGTCTACGTTTGTGTAGATTTTTTGAACGTCTTCGTCGTCTTCAAGAACGCTGTAAAGTTTTTCAAAGGTTTCAAGGTCATCACCTGACAATTCCACTTCTGACTGAGGAATCATTTCCAATTCTGTCACTTGGAATTCTTCGACACCTGACTCACGAAGGGCAACGATAGCCTTGTGAAGGTCAGTTGGAGCTGTGTAAACAGTAATTGTTCCTTCTTCTGCCTCTACATCGTCCACATCCACATCTGCTTCTAGCAATTGCTCAAAGACTGCGTCCGCATCTTCACCTGCAAATACGATAACACCCTTGTTGTCAAAGAGGTAAGAAACTGAACCTGAAGCACCCATGTTTCCACCATTTTTACCAAAAGCTGCACGGACATTGGCTGCTGTACGGTTAACGTTAGAAGTCAAGGTATCAACAATCAACATAGAACCATTTGGTCCAAAACCTTCGTAACGTCCTTCTGTAAAGGTTTCGTCTGTGTTTCCTTTTGCTTTATCAATCGCTTTATCGATAACGTGTTTTGGCACTTGGGCTTGTTTAGCACGGTCGATAACGAATTTCAAAGCAGTGTTTGATTCTGGGTCTGGATCACCTTTTTTAGCTGCTACATAGATTTCTACACCAAATTTTGCATATACTTTAGAGTTAGCTCCATCTTTAGCCGTTTTCTTGGCTACGATATTGGCCCATTTACGTCCCATTAGGAATCTCCTTTTTTCACATTTTAATCTTTCTTATTATAACACAAGTTTTTTCGATTTTCACTAGAGGAAATAGATTTTATTTAGCAAATACAGCTAGGATGATACTTTGGCTGCCAAGATGGCCTTACCTTCTTTTATCAAAGGATGACGGAATAGTGAGAAGTACAGTTGGATGGTCATGGCAACCCAGATAAGGGGTTCGCAGAGGATAACACCCTTATAGCCTGCCCAAGGAATAATCAAGACCACAAAAGCGATTTTCCCTATTAATTCAATAAAGCTGGAAACCAGAGGAAGGATCTTTTGTCCCAAGCCCTGCAAGCAATTGCGATAAATCAACAAAAGACTCAAAATAGGATAAAAAGCTGAGCTGATTTGCAGGTAGAGACTACCGTTTTCTACCAGGTTTCCATCCGTTGAACTGGCCAAGAAGGAAACCAAGGTAGGACTAGCCAAAAAGAGGAAGACACAAACAAAAACTGCCCAGGACATGCTTAGACGACTGCCGATTCGAAGACCTTGAATAATACGGTCTGGTCGCTTGGCCCCAAGATTCTGCGAAGCAAAGGTCGTCATCGAGGCAGAAATAGCAGTCATAGGAAGAAGGGCGAAGGCCATAATGCGTCGAGCGGCCGTCTGTGCACTTATAATCACTGCCCCAAAGGTATTAACAGAAGACTGTAAAATCACACTGCCAATAGACACAATGGAACTCATCAAGCCCATAGCCAAACCTTGCTCCAAAAGATCCGTGTACAAGGCCTTGTTCCATTTAAAATGTTTCAGTTGAGGGAGAAGTTCTGGAACACTCTTGCGAATATAGTAAAAACAGAGAACCGCTGACAACCCTTGTGAAATAATAGTAGCAAGTCCTGCGGATTGAACTCCCATATGCAGTTGCGTAATGAAATAGAGATCCAGAACCACATTGACCAAGGCAGAGAAAATCAGAAAGCCAAGCGCTGCTAGACTGTCCCCAATGGACCGCAACAAGCCTGCAAAAAGATTATAGGCAAAACTGACACCTACACAAGTCACAATCATAGAAATATATTGATAGGACTGAGGGAGGATTTCTGCAGGTGTATCCAGATATTGCAAGAGAGGATACAAACCAAGAAAGCCCAGTAGCATCACTACAATACTCAAAAGAGCACCTAAAATCCAAGTGGCTGCTACTGCTTCCTTGATTTTAGTGAAATTCCGAGCCCCGTAATAACGGGCAATGACAATTCCCATTCCATTGCCAACACCAAGTGTAAAGCCTATAATCAAGTCAAAAATGGCAGTTGTCGCCCCAACCGCAGCCAAAGAATCTTGTCCAAGAAAACGCCCAACAATCAAGACATCAGCAGTGTTATAGAGCTGTTGGAAAATATTGGACAGCAAAATTGGAAAGGCAAAACTCAAAAGCGAGGGGAGAATAGGACCATGAATCAAGTCCACTGTTCGTTTTTTATTCATAAGGCTATTATATCAGCTTTCTAGAGGAGCGACAAGAAACAGCAAACTATGCATGAGCTGAGAACCAGAGCAAATCAACGAAAAAGCAGTGGATTTACTCCACTACTTTAATAGCTTATTCTTCAATTTCGATTTCAAGTTCGTCGCCTAGGTCAAGTGTCACTTCTTCATTCATAGAATCTGCTTGGACTGCGTCATCTTTTTTAGTTTCAACACCTTCTACAGAAGCTTCTTCTCCATCAATCAAACCAAATTGAACACGGACTTGATGGTCAATTTCATCAAAGATTTCTGGGTGATCTGCCAAGTATTTCTTAGCATTTTCAGACCCTTGCCCGATTTTCTCATCCTTGTAAGAGTACCAAGCTCCTGCTTTTTTGATGATATCTAAATCGCTTGCAATCTTCAAAAGCTCACCGGTCTTAGAAATCCCTTCTCCGTACATGATTTCAACGAAGGCTTCCTTAAATGGTGGAGCCACCTTGTTTTTCACGACCTTAATCTTAGTTTCCTTACCGACATTGGTGTCTTTCTGGTCACCAGTTCCCTTGATTTGCGTGCTTCCACGAACATCCAAACGCACTGATGCATAGAATTTCAGAGCACGTCCACCAGGAGTTGTTTCTGGATTTCCAAACATGACCCCAACTTTTTCACGCAATTGGTTGATAAAGATAGCAATTGTTTTGGTTTTATTGATAGAAGCACCAAGTTTACGCATAGCCTGGCTCATCATACGAGCCTGCAAACCAACGTGGCTATCTCCGATATCTCCATCAATTTCCGCACGAGGGACAAGGGCCGCAACTGAGTCGACTACGACAAGGTCAACTGCACCTGAGTCAATCAATTTCCCTGCAATCTCAAGACCTTGCTCTCCTGAGTCTGGTTGAGACAAGAGCAATTCGTCAATGTTGACCCCAAGAGCCGCAGCATAAGCTGGATCGAGGGCATGTTCCGCATCGATAAAGGCTGCAATCCCACCTTCTTTTTGCGCTTGTGCAACTGCATGAAGGGCAACCGTTGTCTTACCAGATGACTCCGGCCCATAGATTTCGATGATACGTCCCTTAGGATAACCACCTGAACCAAGGGCAATATCAAGAGCTAAAGAACCTGAGCTCATCACTTGCACCTTTTGCTCTGCACGTTCACCCAAACGCATGATTGAACCTTTACCAAAGTCTTTCTCAATCAATTTAAGAGCATCATTCAAGGCTTTTTCACGTTCAGCCCCGAATTTTTTCGAAATTTCATCTAATTTTTTTGGTTTTTTCGCCATTCTATTCTCCTACATTCTAATGGTCCTCAGACCTATCTACTATTATATCAAAAGTTAATCACTTAATAAAGCCTTGCGAACTAGGTTAAAGGCATGCATAACCGCAATGTGGCGTACATCTGCTCGACTTCTGCCTCCAATATTCACCTTGATGACCTCAGTTCCTTGTTCCTGAGCCAAGCCTATAAAGACTGTCCCAGCTGGGTGCCCTTCTAGGATATCTGGCCCTGCCACTCCAGTCAAACTAAGGCCAAAATCAGACTGGGTCTTGCTTCGTGCCTGCTCAGCCATCTTCTGAGCTGTAAATTCAGACACCACACCATGCTCTTCCAAATCCTTGACAGGAATATCCAACATCTTTGATTTTTCCTCCAAGCTATAGGTCACAAAACCACCCTTAAATATACTTGAAGCTCCTGAAAAATCTGCTACATTGGCTTGGAAAAGTCCTGCCGTCAAACTCTCTGCTGCCGTAATGGTTTTCCCTTGCTTTTTCAGTTCTTCTACCACAATGCTAGCTAAACTAGTTTCTTCCCCATAACCGTAGCAAAGTTCTCGTAAAGAAAGACCTTCAAAGGTTTGGCGACCTAATATTTGATTTTCCAAGATATCCAGCGCATGATTCGCCTCTTCTTGACTACCAGATTTTGTTGACAGACGTAGAGTGACTTCTCCTGTCTTGGCATAAGGTGCCAAGGTCGGATCTGTTTGATTGTCAATCAAATCAGCCAAAATGGTCACCAGCTGACTTTCGCCAATTCCAAAGAAACGAAGAACTCGGGAATACAGCTTGCTCCCTGTCATCAACTTAGGTAGAAGTTGATTTAAGACCATGGGTTTCAATTCACTTGGTGGACCTGGAAGGACGACGTAGGTCACTCCTTCGGCCTCTAACATCCCCCCCACAGCCAGTCCTGTTTCGTTGGGCAGCGGAGTCGCTCCTTCTACAAGTTGAGCTTGTCTTTCGTTATTCGGTGTTCGGGCATAGTCTGGTCGCTGGGCAAAAAAGACATCCAACTTCTCCTGAGCCTGAGGATCGAAGACTAATTCTTTCCCTAAAAATTTAGCCAGAGTTTGTTTGGTCAAATCGTCCTCAGTTGGCCCTAAACCACCTGTCAAAATCACCAAACTGCTACGTTGACTGGCAATTTCAAGCAAAGACAAGAGACGAGCTTCATTGTCTCCTACAGCCGTCTGAAAATATACGTCTACCCCAATCTCTGCTAGTTTTTCTGATAAAAACTGAGCATTGGTATTGACAATCTGTCCTGTCAAAATCTCTGTTCCAACAGCAATAATTTCTGCTTTCATGTTTCCTCCTACCTATCTATTCGTGTTTTTTTGAAAAAATCGCAGGAAATTTCCCACGATTGATTTTTTTATTTATAGTAAGAAAGTTAATTGTCTTCGTCACCAACAGGTGTTCGTCCAAATAAATCTTCAAATAAGACAACATTTGTTTCAAGCTGAGTGACTTCTTCTTGTCCCAAAGAACGTCTCAAAAGATTCTGCATTTCCAACATATGGTTTCTTGTAACAATTTGATAAGAAACGCCTTGTAGCATCTCCCCTTCACCCTTCAACTGTTGTGTTTCAATGGTTTTAAATGAATCTTTGTAGCCCAATAAGCTTGGAATACTTTTTGCAGATAAATCGATATTAGTCTGCATATTAGTACTTAGGGCTTTTAAGATAGACTGATAGTGACTGATACTATTTAAACTAAGAACTTTTTCAACAACTTTTTGAATGACTTCACGCTGACGCTTTTGACGACCATAGTCTCCTTCTGGGTCTTGATAACGCATGCGTGAATAAACAAGTGCTTCTTCTCCATTTATTGTCTGCTCTCCAACACCGATAGAAATGGTGTTAAATTCTTCTTGGTCACTGATAGAGATTGGGAAACCTAGTGTATTATTAACCGTAATACCTCCAACTGCATCGACCAATTGTTGCAATCCTTGCATATTGACCATAATATAACGATCAATATGGAGGTTCATCATCTTTTGAATTGTTTCTATCGCAAGTTCTGCTCCACCACCAGCATAAGCTGCATTAAGTTTCGCTTCTTCAATACTACCATCTTTACGTTGAATTTTAGTCAGGATATCACGTTCCAAACTCATCATCGTCGTTTTCTTTGTGTGAGGATTGACAGTCAGCAAAATCATACTGTCACTATTTCCAGCCCATTGGTCTGTACGCTCTACGTTCCCAGTATCAACCCCCATCAACAGAATGGTCAAAGGCTCTGTTGCTTCAATAACCTTGGTTTCTTCTCCTATTTTTTTATAGGTTTTTGCCAAAGTCTCTGTACCTTGCTGATAAATAGTATAAGCAAAAACACCGACACCCAAAACTGTCACAGCTAGAAAAGCTAATACCATTCCAATAATTTTTTTAACCATATTTCTACTAATCTATCAGTTTACCCATCAAGTAAACATCGATAAATTTCCCTTCTTCTATATATGCTCCACGCTCTTGGCGACCTTCAGTTATAAAGCCATGCTTTTGATAAAGATGAACTGCTGCTTGATTACGAGTTTGGACAGTCAATTGGAGACGACGCAGAATACCACTTGCTTGTGCCCACTCTATCGCTTCTTCTATCAACAAACTTCCCAATCCATTATTCCAATATCTTTTTCCAATCACAATGAAGAGATCTCCAATATGACGGACTCTCTTGCGCTGGTCAGCTGTAATATTTACAATACCAGCAATTTTATCATTTAAGAATGCAAGTAAGGTTATCTGATTGTCCGAACTAGCTTGCTTGTTGAGGAATACTTCCATCTCCTCACTGGTCAAGAGAATACCATCTCCGTCTAAGCTGGTAAAATCTGTCTCCAAACTCACACAATTTAAAAACGTCACTAATTCAGCTGCATCTTCAGCTTCTGCTTCTCTAATGAGCAATTCATACTCCATATTGAAGCTCCTCTAAGAGTTCTTCTGCACGCAAACCCTTTGCTTGGAAATGTAGTCTGCGACCGTCTTCTTCTGTTAGAATTTCCAATTCTAAATAAGTATCTGGTAAAGCATCACCTAAAAGATGCCCCCACTCAATAACAGTCACGCCTCCACCAAAGAGAAATTCATCCAAATCAATGGAATCCGCATCTCCCTCAATACGATAAACATCTAAATGGTAAAGGGGAAGACGACCTTCATACTCTCTTACGATAGTGTAGGTTGGACTCTTAATCATCTGAGTAATCTGCAATCCCTTAGCAAGGCCTTTTGTAAAGGTCGTTTTGCCTGCTCCAAGTTCTCCAGTTAAGATTAAAACATCATTCTTTTCTAATAGATGACCCAAACGCTCCCCTAAGACTTGTAGCTCTTCTTCATTTTTTGTGTACATATTCTTATTATACCAAAAACTTTTCTTTTGTGTCTATTTTCCTGCTAAACTTATGCTCAATGAAAATAAAAGAGCAAACTAGGAAGCTA